>JAZREO010000138.1:0-7205 GCA_045660845.1 Eubacteriales bacterium | reverse complement strand
TTTCTCATTCGGATTTTCAAAAAAACCTTCTTGAGTCAATGTTTTAATTACTTGTTTTTGAACATGGATAAAATCATTGATTTTTGTTATGCCAAATGAAGCAAGCATTTTTTTCGATGTCACATCATCCAAATGCTCCTGCACCGCCGCAAGAGCCTTTCTTAAGGCAACAACGGAATCGATGTTAGATTCAGCCAGTTTTTCCAAAACGCCGTCCTGCTGAAGCAGTTCGCCCAAAAGCCGAGCACACAGTTCGTTTTCTGCCGTTGGTCGAGATATATCATTACCATTCTCCGCACTCTGCCGGAGGATGGTTTTTATTTGCTCTTCAACTGCTTGCTCTCCCTTGAGCCGCTTAGCCTCATTCAGCAAAAATGTCTTGAAGTCAACACCACGGTCTGCCATCATTTGCTTTGCCATATAATATGCTCGATGCGTAGCAGAAAGGAAAACGCCATTAGCAAGATCTCCCGGGCGGATGGCCATCATATTGGCAGAAAGATAGGTTCCGGTATCAAACTGATCCGTCACATAGAACACGGTGCCCACTTCAGTAGAGAGAAGTTTCAAGACCTCTGCCGACTCCTGCTCCGCCTCCGTCAGCTGCGTTTCCACGTCGGCATCCTCGTAGATGATCCCCGCCCCCTTTTGAGCCGCCATATCGCTGTACTTCATGATCTCCTCGATGGCTTTAGCGTCGATCTCGCCGAAAACATCCCTGAAAAGGTCGACTCTCTCCTTGGAGATCTTCCCGTCCCGAGAAAAGGCGGCAAGCTTTGCCACCGCACGGACCCGATCCGGGAGCATGGTTACAACCTCCATTCCCAAAAGTCCCGAGAGGATCCCGCTCATCTCATCATCGTTGATGATCTCTGCCGTTTCCTGCAAGGTCAGACTGCGTCCTTCCAAAATCTTTTTAAATAAAGTACGGAATCGTCTTTGCTTGGTCTTATCAGTATTTCGCTCGGCATACTGCGCCGAAAGCAGTTCCAAAGACTGACGATAAGATCTCCGCTTGGTGCTCTGGATCATATTGATCACGTCCGCCGGGGAGGCATAGGCATAATAGCCCTCCTGCCCCTCATAGAGAACCTGATTATTCTGGATCGCCTGGCGGATGTTCAGTGCACGCTTATTTCCAAGATCTGCCGCCGCATTGATAATATTAACCACACCCCCGCTCTCCAGCAGTGCCTCAGCATCCCCCTCTTTCATTCCGTAGTTACGAGAGGAAGTGATTGCCTCAAAGCCACCAAAGACACTGCCGGTCAAGGCGCCGATGGCGAAGCTCTTGGCAGCTTCTTCCCAGTCGATCTCCTTCAGCGTCGCATCGTCGATCCCGTTGAGATCCGCCGCCACCTTCTCCAAAAACGGACTGAGGCACTCCTGCAGAAATTCCTCAACGCCTTCGCTCCCCATGGAGCCGGCTGTCTTGAGGATTACCTGCATCGCTTTGGTAGATGCAAGATTCTCAAGCGCCTCTTTCAATACGCCTCCTACGCCGGTTTTTGCAAAGGTCTGACCGCCGGTACCCAGAATCTTTTCCAGTACCACCTCGGCAGTGGCGCTTAAAATGGAAAAAGTAAACGCCTCATCCGCACGTTTGCCGGCGAGAATAGAGTCATTATACGTAGTTGCCGTCACCTTGGCGAAGGTGTATGCCGAGCTCAGCGCCGCACCGACATGGGGCATACCGGCCAAAGTGAAGCCAGCAGTTGTTGCCACCGCCGGTAGCATATCAAAGAAGGAATACCCGCTCATGTAGAGCACTTCCAGCGCATCATTACCGATGCCCGTCTTTTTGCTAAAGTTCTCCATGTTGATCTGGTGAGATGCCGTTCCCAAAGTCCCGGCGATCCGGGAGTACTGCTGCGTAAAAGCATTCTCCAGCATCTCCCCGCCATTTTGCAAAAACTGCGTTAAACCGGAAAAAGCACCACGCACCCCCCGGCCAAATCCGGTAAGACCTTTCGCCTTTCGCCTCAGCGCCTCTTCACGTACCGCGGCATAATAGTCAAAGGCGGCATCGGTACCGTACCGCTCCATCAGAGCCAAAACCCGCTTACCTTCCTCTGCGGTGAAATAGCCATAATCGCCATTTAAAAATCCTTCGATATCCTTAACTATGTCGCTGTAATTGCCCTCAAAAACACCGTCTCTTCCTTTACAGTATTTCCACATGTCAACAACATATGAAGAGACCATCGCAGCATCTCTACCGTCCATATTAAAGAGTTCTTTTTCCGCATCGTTATTATGTTTAATTGCATCTTCGACATACGCATCCAGAACATTCGCAGGAAGGACATTCTCATTCTCTTCGATTACATGATCGGTATAGTAGGCGATCATGTCTCGCTCTACTTCTTTACCTATCTTTTCATCCTCCAGACCTGCCTGGGTCAAGGTCACCTCTTTTTCGTAGACATATTCCTGGATAAATTTTTGTTTATCCGCAGTGGTCCACTCCTCAAAACCGGTATAATCAAGTCCGTCACCAAAATTTTCCTTCAGCCAGGTGAGCTGTGCATCACTCTCCCACTCATAGAAGTCCATGGGCAGACCCGAAAATCCCTCCTCGATTCGCAGTCCTTCTTCAAAGTTATTAAGATGAAAGTTCATCTTATCGGTAAAATGCTCGCCAGGCGTTCCACCAAAAGTCTCTTCTACTCGCTCATCCCGCTCCTTCGTTTTTTCTTCTTCTTTTCTCTGCTCGATGTAAGCTCGGATCTCCTTGATCTGCGCTTCGATTCCCTTGTTATATTCAACATCTGCCCAATATTGCTTTTTTTCTTCCGGAGAACCATAATTCATAATTACCGACGGATCTGCCGGCACTTCCACCTTCATCGCCTCAAGGTCTGCGATCTCCTTTTCGATATCCGGGATATGCATATGACTATACTGAAATTCCATCTTATCATAAACGAGTTGATCCTTGATCTCCTCAAAATGATCATCATGATAGATAGCCGCATCCATTGTCTCAATATAGGCATCGATATTTTCGATCTCCGTCTGCAGGGTCGCCTTGAACTCATCCGTCAAACCGCTGTGCTCGATCTCATAAGCCAGAATCGTCCGAATATCTTGCAGTTCCGCCTTGACCTGCTCCAGCTGCTCCCGTTCCTCCGGGGTATAGTCCTCCGCCTCATAGGTTTTCATGAGATTTACATTGTAAAGATCGTAGGCGCTGTTGATGATCTCCACCTTCTTCTTATCCAGAGCGGTGAGATACTCATTGTAGGCGGTGTTGACCTCCTCTGCGGTGGTAGCAGTCTTCATCTTATCCTCCGCCTCAAATCGCTTCATCCGAAGAGTATAGGAGGTGGACTTTTCATTTTCCGTCTTAAAGGCGCTCTCTAAAGGAGAAAGATCGGTCCCTTCTTTTTCCTTCTTATAGATCCGCTCTGTTACGCTTTGATCATAGTATACAGAACTTTTTTCTCTTTCCTGCATACGCTTTTTTAAACCCTGTTTGATTATTTCCTCATAACCAAGATTTCCACCAGAAACCTTTTTAGCAATCTCATCAATAGTTGCATCGTTCAGCAAATCTGCTCTTACCCCAAAAATTATCCGGTCAGTTGAACTCGTCGCATTTCTCACCATTTGTATATCAATAGACGAAAGGACACTTTCCTTCACCTCTGATGCTGTTCCGGTCCCCTCCGCCTTCTTGATCGCCCCATCAATAGCCACATCCACGTTTTTTTGTGCCTGTGTTTTTTCTGCCGTCCCCGTATCATCACGCCCATCCAGAATCTTCTTATAATCTGCCTCCGCCTTTGCGGCGGCAGCCTTCGCAGCCTTGCGGGCATTGATCTCCGCCAGCTTATTGTCAGCCGCCGCTTTGACAATGCTCTCCGACATATTCAGTTCAGTGGCAAAAGAGGGATCATAGACCCCGACATTCAGCATCGAAAGGATCTCATTCTGCCGCTGGCGCTGCTTCTGATGCTCAAACTGCTCCCTGCTGAGACCCAATCGTTCCCTGCTGAGACCCAATCGTTCCCGGCTCAGTGCCAGGGACTCCCCATGCTGAGCAGCGGAGAGCTTGGCTTTTTCCATGCTCACCGTATTAGCAGCGTTACTCTTGGCGATTGCCGCTGCGTTCTGCTGCGCCGCGATATCCTCGTTTCGCCGTAGCTTGGCGGTCTCCGTCTTGGTTTTGAGTACACTTCTTCCCGAAATGGCAGAAAGGGCAGTCCGAGTAGACTCGGACGCCCCTTTGCTGCTGTCGATCATTCTTTGACGGTCCATCTGGACCTGCTTTAATGTATCTGCCATCTTATTTCTCCTTGTAATTCTGTGCGACCTGCTTGAGTACATTGTAATTCCATCCCAACTCAGCCGCCATTGCCTGCGTCACTACGCCCGCCTTGATCATCTCCCAGAGATCGCTCCTGCGATTCTGCTGCTTCTCATAATCGAACTGCTCCTTGCTCAGTCCAAACTGCTCCTTGCTCAGTCCAAACTGCTCCCGATCAAAAGCCCTGGACTCCGCATCCTGATCAAAAGCCAACTGACCCTGCTCCAGCTCCACAAGGTTTTGCCCCTTTTCGATCTCCGCCTGCGCCTTTGCCTGATCCTGCTGGATGTTGATCTGAGAGAGTTGCTTATCCCGGTCCAGCATGGCGTTGGTCCGGTTGGTCGCGTAATTTGCCTGCAGGGCGATGTTGGCGCTCTCCTCCGCACCGCCGGTGATGCCGGCAGCTTTCAGCCGTTGCTTCTGCACCGCTTCCTCCCGTTCCTTCTGCAGATAGATCTGCTGCAGGGTATCCGACGCGTTGTCGGTACTATCCTGCCGCTGAGCGTCGTAGGCTCTGCCATCCGCCGCCACCTGCGCATCGATCTTCTTATTCTTTTCGATATAGGCGTTCCTCACGCCGCTATAACTTGCCATCGCTTAATCCTCCTGTACGTAATCCAGACCGAACTGCCGCAGAATAAAGGTCTGGTCAATAAAATCATTGCTGAACCTCAACTTGAACCGCTTCGCCTTTTTGATCTTGATCTTTCGCACGATCATCGGCAGTCCCGGAGCACCCTCATAGGTAAAGAGACGGTAATCCAGATTGCCGTAGTTGAACGAGCAAAGGGTACCATCGTAGTCAATGAGTACCTTCCATTCATCATCAGTCTCATCGTTCTTTCTGCCTTCCACCTTGACTGCGCTATCAGCAATAAGCGTGGTATTGCCACTGACAAAGCTGATCCGATCCAGTAACAAGCCTAACTTCGTGAAGATCTTATTACGGTAAAAATTGCTTCCATAAAGCCATGGCGTCTCCCACCAGGCATTGATCGCCGCTACTACTCCGTCATACTCATCATAATAATGATCACCCGATGTTCCGTCTGTCCAGCAATATTGCGCATTCCCCTTTATCAGCATCAACTGATCATCTACCACCCATGCGGCGTCCGCCGGCATCCCGGTCAGCCGGTATCCTTCATATTGATGACTGGAGTAAGGCTTGTCTCCCTCGCTATTCGGTTGATTTTCATCCAGTAGCCACCAAACACCCCCGGCACAGCGAATCATGAGAAACCGCCCCAAACTCAAAAGCTGCTGCGGACCGTCCGCCAGCATTTCCCTGTCGATCATGGCGGAACGATGCTCCGCAAACCGCTCATCAAAGTTTTCTTTATAGGCAATGGCGATAACGCCCTCTTTGGAGAGATAGACGATCTCGCCGCCCAGCACCGCCGTATTGCCGTAATTCAGCGGTGCCGGCGCCCGCACCCGTCCGGAGACGGTAAACACAGCGTCAGAGATATACCCTATCTCCCCGCTATTGTCCTGCACCGATGCCTGAATGAGGTAGACCCCTTGATCTGTCAGCGCTGCCAGCGTATCCGCCGTCCCGTCCAGCGCCATGACCTTGCAGTTACCGTCCAACTTTATGTAATTCAGCGCCCCAATATAAAAAGGATCCTCCAGCTCGGAATAATAGATGCGGTCTTTGTAATATCCGTACTGCCCTTCACCTCCGGCGATAAACAAACGATCTTTATATCCGCCTACACCGTATACCGTTCCGCATACGCAGGCGCAAAGCTTCCGAAACTCCTCACCAAAATTCGCCCGCCGATGAGTGATCCGGACATTGTCCTCCCCTTCGATAGGCGTAGCACCGATATAGTTGCCACCACCGTCATAGGCATCTCCGGTTCCGATTTTCACATTGTATGTTTTTCCGTCATCATCTGTGTAAGGCACCTCCCCATTGCCGCCCGGATATAAGAACAGGCGGTTAGACCCTGGGCGGTATCCATCCCATTTATCACCACTGCACACCCACTGTCTCTTGATCCATCGAGTAATGGTTTGATCATGACCGTTGCCGTCGTCTTTTTTGTCGATGGCACATAAAACTTCCACTCTGAAATTTTTCGTTAATCTGTTGACATCGGAAACCCGCTCACTCCCGTCTCCCTCCATTGCATGATCCAGCAGATAGAATGTATTATTTCCTGTTCCGGTACAATGAAAGCTCTCTGTCACCCAAGGGGATAATAGATTAATTTGCTGATACACCGAACCTCCCCCCGCAGGATTGGCGTTATGAACAATGGTCGGAACGGTCAAAAACTCATCGTCCGGCTGGATATCACTACATTCCCATTTATTGTTATTAAATTCATATCGTTTTCCTTGGTCCGTATAGACCAAAACGCCATTTCCAAAGCCGATCAGGATCATCGCACCAAAAAAACCGTAATCAATATTAGCTTTTCCTCCGACCATCCCGTAGTCATAGTCACCCCAGTCCCGGCAGGTGGCAAAGACGATCCAACCTCCATTGCACGGAATCACAGTCGGTTTATCCTGAACAGTAGCAATAGTGATCACATTCGAGCCGGTATTATAGCAGATGCTATATCCCGGTATCTGTATGCTGTGATAGTAGATTGGATGAAGACCGCCGACCATTTCAACAATCTTGTCTGTATCACGGCCCGGTGTGCTTACAGTCTTTTTGAAATGAACCCCCGGTCTCTTTTTTACTTCTCCCACCGCACCGGGGATCATGTTCTCACTCTTCGCAGCCCGGTAGGGCTTCATCTGATCCTCCGGCACCGAGCAATCCAACCCCTTGAACTGCTCCACCTTTAAGGTAGAGAGAGTCGGTGCACTATATAATCCCGCCATTGGTTACCACCCTCGCCTTCCCCGTCACCTGCCGCGCGTGCTGTAC
>JAZREO010000137.1:0-3728 GCA_045660845.1 Eubacteriales bacterium | reverse complement strand
TCCTCCGGCAGGAGGGTCTCAAAATAAGCGATGTTGCGTTCTTCCATCTCGCCGGCATAGGTACCGCTGAGGAACGCCTCGGCGCACTCGCCGAACTTCGCCCAGGACTGAGCTTCTTCATCGGGGCAGATGGGATAGAACAATGCACCATTGGCATGGGCAGCGTCCCGATCACCGGGGGCATCGCCGATCATCAGCACATGACCCGGCTCATACTGATCCTTGAGAGAAGCAATGATCTGCTTTTTATTGCCGCTCTCCTGACCCTTGACCGCGGAGACCAGGGGCAAGAGTCCGTGCTCACCCCATTCACGCTCCAATGCCAACTGCTGCGTTGCAGAAACAATGACGATATCCGCCTGCTCGCTGATCTTCTCAAGGCTCTCTCGGACATGGGGGAAGGGCGGTACGCCATGGACCATTTCTCCCACCCGCTCATTGACCTCTAAGGACCAATTCAGGGTGGTGCGGATCTCTTCAGAGTCGGGATGCTCCTTGAGGTATTCCTCTAAGCCAGCATGGCTCAAGGGCTTTCCATCCGCCACATATTGACGCAGTTCTTTCATGGCAGGGGGGGTGAATTGACGCTCCTTGACCTCCGCACGCTCGCCCAGCACGTCCAGTGCCTTGAGCAAAGAGAGGATCCGGTGGATCCCCCGGTTGGAGGAATAGAGGTTGGCAAAATCCCAAGCGTCGCGGGCGTATTTGGAGACCGCCTGCAGACGGAAATGCTTGATGTATGCGGGGCAGAAGCACTCTTTATGCTTGATCTCCATGGCATCAAAGGCGCAGCCATCGGAATCAATACAGACTAAAAAACGCTTTTTAGCTTCCATTATAATATTACCTCTTACAGAACATATTTTTCAAAAGCTTCCGCCAGACCGTCCTCGGTATTCAGACCGGTGACCACATCGGCAACCGCCTTGATATCGGCAGGCGCATTGCCCATGGCAACGCCCAAGCCACACTTCTGGATGATGGCGCGGTCACTGCTGCTATCGCCGATCGCCATAGTCTCCTCATAGGAGATACCCAGCTTCTTCAGAATGACATCGGTAGCCGCCAGCTTATCCAGCGTGCAATGCAGGAATTCCAGGTTAGGTCCTGCGCCGGGGCGGGTATGCCCAATATAGCCGGTAGCGGTGATGGCATCGTACAGCTCCTGCTGCATCTCCTCGGGGATGCCGTAGACATTCATCTTCTCAAGCCCGATATTATTCTTACGGAAATACTCCGAGGGCTTCTCCACTGCGGTATACCATTCGTCCTTCACATACCAGATATGATGAAGCGGGACCACGTTCATATCAAAGGGCTCGGTGACCGCCTTTTCAAAATAGATCGTCCCTTCAGCGGCGACCTCATTATAAAGCCCCTTCCCCTCCAGAAGCTCCATCAGCTGGGCTCCTTCCTCGGCAGGAATCAGGTCGGTATAGATGCTCTCGCCGGTGGCTCTATCATAAGCGCGGGCGCCATGGCTGGTCACGAAATAACGCAGACCCTCCTGGGTCAACAGCTGCGGGGGCATCATATTAAACACCCGCCCGGTACAAGGGATCACATGGACACCTGCCTTAATGGCGTCCTGAATGGCTTTCATATTACGCATGGATATCGCTACCTGGCCATTGCTCAGCACAGTACCGTCCATATCCATCAGAACTGCACGAATTTTCATAAAAACTTCCCCTTTCTTTTATCACTAAGGTTATGGAATAATTATACACTTTTCGTCTATCAGTGTCAATTGTTAATTTAATCTTGGAAAAAGGTTCGCTCTGCCAAAAGAAAAACGCCCTCCGCTTGCGGGAGGGCGTTCTTCTTTTGTCTGTGATAACAGATTTATATGGTTTTATTCTTTCTTGCTCTTGGGCTTTCTGACGAGGGCGCCAATCAGCATCACAACAGCAAAAACGATGAAGTAGAACAAAACAGGGAAGGAAAAAGCCCCGTTTGCTTTCGCCGCCATAAAGGGGATCACGCCATGGGCATAAATCGCCGCAAACACCATGAAGGAGCAGGAAAGCACAGCCAGGACCGGCAGCAGGAAGCGCTTAACAAAGCCCAACTCTTTTTCCTTGATCATCCAAACAATAAAGATGGGAATATACAGAGCATAAATGGTTACGATAGGCAGCTCGGAGGAATCAAAATTGAAGAAGCCGAACCAGCCGCCGTCGGTGAGATTTGCACCGTAGAAATAGATGAGCCATGCAGCACAGACAAACAGTCCCCAAACGGAAGAGTTGGTTACCATGTTGGTGCTCTTATCAACCTGACCGAACATCTCTTGCTTGGGTCCTTCATTACGGCAAGCGATGGCATACATTCCGCGGGTAGCGGCAACCATCAGACCATTCAAAGTGCCAAGGCAGGAAATGACAATGCAGATATTCAGAAGGGTTCCGCCAATGCCGCCAAAGATATTGGTGAAAGCAGTGGTGGCACCTTCTTCAATCAGAACTTCATTGGTAGCACCGCCGGCAACGCCGATGTAATACAAAACATAGGCGATAACAACAATAAGAGAACCGATGATCAAAGCCAAGGGCAGATTCTTCTTGGCATCCTTCAGCTCTGCGTTGATGGAAGTGGCAACGATCCAGCCTTCATACGCAAATACAGTAGCAACAACAGCAGCAAAGAGTCCGCCGCCGGTTCCGCCGGCCACCTCGGTAACAATGGTGGTGAAATTGCTGGTCAAGGTGCCCTTCAAAAGACCTACCAGCGTACCCACGATCGCCATTAAGGTGATGGGGATCAGCTTGATCACAGTCGCACTGATCTGGAACTTTCCTGCCAGCTTGGGAGACAGAACGTTCATGGTATAGGAAGCGATCAGGAAGAAGCCGGCAAGCGCCAGAACTTCCGGTCCGACCATGCTCCAACCGAAAAGAACGCCGAAATATCTTGCAGAGACCCAAGCAAGGACAGAGGTCATGCCGGGATAATAGACATTGACTAAAAACCATGCAAGATAGTATGCGTAGGGCTTCCCGCAGGTAGCTTCCGCATAGTCTACAACACCGCTGACCTTTTCGTACTTGGTAGCCATGGTGGCAAACTGCAGCGAGCAGATGATCATCAAAACGCCGGTGATGACCCACGCCAGGATGCCGATGGGCATATTACCGCCGGTAGCAGCCAACACGTTCTGCGCTTTAAAAAATACACCTGATCCGATTACTGTTCCGACTACCATACATATGGCAGTTGGTAAACCAAATTTTTTCTCGAGTTTTTCCATATTTTTTCCCCTTCCTTTTTGATATAGAAAAATTATAGCAACAACTTATCGATTTGTAAAGAAAAATTTTCAAAAATAAAAAAGTGAAGGCTTCCTGCAAGCAGGCGCCTTTTCGAGCCGCTGGTCGGTGGCTTGCGAAAAAAGTCCAAACCCCGGAGGTTTCCTCCGCCAAACAAAAACACCACCCGGTTGGGTGGATACCTTCGAGGTAAAGGGATACTCTGCGCCCCTTGATTTTTCGAGCCGCTGGTCGGCGGCTTGCGAAAAATAGGCGGTGCTCGAGACACGCCCGTCCGCCCGTTATCGACGGGCGGCAGGCTCAACGAACTTTTTTCGCTCTGCGAAAAAAGTCCAAACCCCGGAGGTTTGCTCCGCCAAACAAAAAAACCACCCGGTTGGGTGGGGGTTTTGTTTGGCGGAGGAAAAAGGATTCGAACCCTTGTGGGGTTGCGCCCAAACGGTTTTCAAGACCGCCTCG
>JAZREO010000136.1:0-20909 GCA_045660845.1 Eubacteriales bacterium | reverse complement strand
TTCGCCACAGGTAAAGGTGCACAATAATGCGACTGTATTTTGGTTGATTTTACCTGTCCTTAGTTTGGATCCGTCTTTCCAATTTATGCAATTTCCGGTTCCAAAAATTACAATTTGAAATCAAAAAAATTACAAAACCGTTACACAGTATAGCCTAAAAAGCTCGATTTGTCAAGTTTTTGGCTCAAAAAGTTACAAAGCTGTAACCAAATTGGCAAAAAATAGCGTCCCCGCCATGGCAGGGACGCTATTTTTTCTTTTAATGGAAGGTCGTCGGAAGGATATAAAGGCTGACGGCAATAAATTGCAGGACAGAGCCGATCAGCGTAAAAAGATGCCAAAGGAAATGGGTATAGCCTTTGCGCAGGCGGTACAAGAGGATTCCCGCGGAATAGAAGATCCCGCCGCCCAGGAGATAGGTAAATCCGGCAGGGTCGATGCGGGTAATAAGGGGATAGAGGGCGATGATGATCGCCCAGCCCATCACCAGATAGATGAGGGTGGAGATCTTCTTGAACCGATCAAGGGAGACCGATCCCAGGACGATCCCAATGGCGGCGATGCCCCATTGGATACCGAAGATGGACCAGCCCCAGGCGCCCTGCAGAGTAATGAGGGTGACCGGGGTATAGGTCCCGGCGATGAGCAGGAAGATGGTGGCATGGTCCAGCACCCGAAAGACCTTCTTGGCGCTCCGGTTGGTCAGGGCGTGGGAGAGGGTGGAGATGGTATATAGAAAAATGAGAGAAGTACCGTAGATGGCAGACGCCACCACCGCCCAGGCATTGCCGCCCAGGGCAGAGAGGGCTACCATATAAATCAGTGCAAATACCCCAAAAAGAGCACCGATCCCATGGGTGACAGCACAGAGCAGTTCCTCTGTCCGGGGATAGTATACCGGGGTTACGCGTTCCTTTTGACCGTTCATCTGAAATTCCTCATTAGGGTGAAAAAGTCTTCATGGGTGATGGGACCTTCCGGCAGGACCTCCGGTACCTTGGGGCAGCGGTCGGTCAGAACCCGTCTAAGATCCGCCTGGGCAGCAGGGGCATCCGGAGAAAAGCGACCCTTTTCGCCCAGTCCGCAGCGCTCCGCCGCGATGGCGGCAGCACCGGAGTAGGGGTGGGAGGGCTTCATGTCCTTAAAGGGGGCGGTCTTGGTCTCTATCAGCCGGATGCGCTTTTCGGCGCCCTCCCAGCCGTATGCCATCTCTGCCAGCGCACCCCGGGTAAGGATCGTCTTCGGGCGGAGGGTATTGTCCTTGAATGCCGGACACCAGCCGGCGTCCAGAAGGGCGGCAGCATCCGCATTTTCAGTATCCGCAAAGGGGGACTGCGCCAGCAGCTCGTCTACTGTAACGACCTTGTAGCCGTACCGCTTCAAGATCTCCAGCTGCTTTTCAAGCCCGTCCGCCACCGGGGAGCGGCGCGCCATATTGTAGCCATCCTTCTGGAAGATGATCTGCCCCGAGAGAGCGTCTGGATCCTTTGCCAAAAGCTGCTCCAAGGGTTTCCAGGTGGCGTCCACCTCTGCTTCATAGGTGGCGAGGGGTAGCCAGCCGGCACCGTCAAAAGCGGCGGCGAGATATTGGTAGCCCATCAGGGCGTAGGCATCATAGCTGGTAAAGCCGCCGGCAATATTGTCCACATAATGGGGTGGGCGGGAAAGACGGATGGAATAGTTCCACTGTTCTTTCATCACCCGATCCATCTCTTTCAGGTCTGCGACGACATCGCAAAGACTGTTCATATGGTGCCGCTTGGCGTAGACGATATTTTTTCTGCCCCAAAGGACATGTTTCCAGGTATGGCTGGTGATCTGATGACCGCCCTCCAGCAGCCGCTCCACCAGCTCCGGGCAATGGGCAACGCCGCCCTCGCGATCCTTTTTGAAATCGGGGTAGTGGTCATAGGCGGTGCCGCCCCAGGCGGCGGTGCCCTCCTTGCCCGGCTGATCGGGATAGTTGCCGGAGGTATCGCCCACCACATCAAAGGTACCTTTGGCGCCGTATTGCTCTAAGATCTCCGCCAGAACCAGCGTCAGCGGCTTACCGCCGAACCGGTCCGGGTTGGCTGGCAAGCGGCAGGGACCGTCATCAAAGGTCATGGCGCAGATGCGCTGACCGGTGGCTACTTTTTCGATCCGGCGGACCGGGGAAATATAGACCGGCGTTCGTTCCCGGATCCGGTCCTGATAGCGGTGCTTGACCTTTTTGGCAAGCCCAATACATTGGGTTACAAAAGACATTTTATCGCTCCTTTATGTCGATAAGGATAGATTTTAATAAATAAACCAGTCCGATGGAGAGGTTTTTCAAGCCGCCCATCTGTCTGCGTCGGGTCAGCTGAGAAAGACCGATCATCCGCCGGGGGGTGTTTTTCACTAAGATAGCTTCACAGTTTCCCGCTAAGATCGCCTGCTTCAGGGCGGTGCGGGTCAGGGAGTCGCACCGGATCTCGGTATAGGCGTTACCCACCTCTTTTGGCGAATGGGCATCGCTGCCGCCGATGGCGGGCAAGCCCCGCTTGGCGGCAAGGGCAGTTGCCTGGTCATTGGCAGATCTATTTTTATAGTAGGCCCGGGCGTTGGCGGTCTCTAAGCCATCCATGGTAAAGGCAAAGTCCTGCTCCGTATGGCTGCCCTTTTGAAAGGGGTGCGCCATGACAGCGATACCACCGCAGCGGTGGATCTCCGCAACGGTCTCTTCTGCCGAGAGCAGACCGTCTGTTTTCGGGGGTTGCTCCAGGAAAAGACCGGTCATGTGCCCTACCGGGGTGTAAAATTCACAACCGGGGATCAGCAGGATCCCGTCCAGGCTTTCCGGCAGTTCATGATAGATGCAGTGCTCGGTTACCGCTACTGCCTGCAGTCCGCAGGCTTTGGCGGCGGCAGCAAGTGCTGATAGGCTCTGCCGTCCGTCAAATGAACGATCAGTATGGGTATGAAGATCGGCTTTGATGATCATGGTTTTCCTCCTTTCCGGAAAAAGCCGGCGTAATAGGCAAATGCCGGAGCGGCATCGCGCCAGCGAAAGATGCCGTCCCTCACGCCGGGATGAAAGAGATCGCCGACGGCGGAAAGGGCGGGGCGCAACTGTCCATTTTTGAGATAGCCCAGTCCCGCAAAGAGGTCGGAGGGGAAAAAGATCATCTTTTCCCCCGGGGAAAAATGATTTTTTGGCAGTTCTACCTGTCGATCCGGGTTGCCTAAGTTCCAGGCGGCGGCGAACCAGCAATAGGGGAGGGTGCTCCCGGCGGCATGGGTCAGCGGAAAACTCCCCCAGATACGGGGGTTACATTCTAAGAGGCGGGGGGCGCCGTCTGCCCCTTCTTTGAATTCAAACATCGCCAGCCCGGAAAATTTCGTGGCGGAGACCAGTTTTTCTGCATACCGGATCAATTCCGGCTGCTCCTCTGCCATACAGCAGGAGGAGGGACCGCCGGAAACGGGATATTCCCGGATCCGCCGATGACCGATAAAGGAAAGAATTTTGCCCTTTTCGGCGATGACTGAGCAGCCGCAACCGACCCCGGGCAGGTACTCCTGCACCACCGGCTGCTCGCCGCTGAGTTTTTCGAAATGGGTATAGGCACGCTGCGCCTCCTCGGGGGTATGGCAGACAGTATACCGCTCCGCTGCCCGCAGTCCGAATTGCTCTCCGCAGGTGGGCTTGACTACGCAGGGATATGAAGAAACATTCTCCCGGGGGAGAGGGATGTCCAGGGTGGCAGCCAGCTGATGCAGTGCCCGCTTGCTATTGAGCAGCGCGATGGCGTCCGGTGCGCCGACGCAAAGCCCGGCGACGGCGGAAAAACGTGCCGCATTTTTGGAAAGCATCTGCAGGGTGGCAGCCCCGACCGGTAAAAGGGCGGGCTTGCAGCCATGCTCCCTGCCCAATTTTTCCAAAAGGGCATAAAGGGCATCCTCATAGTGTTCCTCTGAAAGGGGGAAATGCTGGCAGATATATTTAGAGCGTGCCCCCGGCAGATGGGGGAAGGACTCTTTTTCACAGGTATAGACCCGGACGCCTGCTTCTGCCAGCGCGCGGATCAGCGCCGGGGACATCCGGTAATGCACATCGGTAACAAGGGCGACCATGCCGGCGCCTCCTTTCACATTATATTTTAAGAAAGATATTTGACGGTCCGCTCGATGGCGTCCTTGGAGTTTTTCCAATCTTCTTTGGCGTAGCGGTAGTCAAATTTTTTGCAGAACCAGTCCAGGTCCTCCTTGAGGGTCTTCATGTACTGCTTATTACAGCCGGTAACATCGGCGGCAAAGGCAGCCCGCTCCTTTTTGGGCAGGGTCTTTTCTGCCATCTCCAGCAGGCGGGCGGTATGGGTCTTGCAGAAGTATTCCTGCTCCCGCAGCAGGCGGCGGAAATCCTCCTCTGCTGAGTAGAGGTAGCAGATATTGTCCAGCACTCGTCCCATAAAGAGACTCATCCGGCTGCAGAGGTAGCAGCTTTTCCGGGCGTCATCGTAGGCGCCGGCGGCTTTTTTCCCGTCCCCTTTAAAGAGTTTACCCTCCAGCTCTGCGAGATGGGTGGAGAGCATCAGTGCCATGGGCAGCTTATTGCCGGAAGTAAAGAGTTTTGCCAGGTGATTTTTGCAAAATCCCTTGCGGTTGGTCTCCTTGCGGGTGTCCGGCTCCATCATGGCGGCGCCTAAGATCCGCTCGATCTCGTCCTTCTCCAGCAGGTCCCTTAGGGTGCAGATGGGGCACCCGCATTTTGCGGAGAAGGCCTCCTTGATTTTAATGGAATAGATTTTTTCCGCCATGGCTTTTCCTTTCTGTAACACAAATTTGCCCTCCCTCATAGGATACATCGAATAAAGAAGAAGGAGGGTACGGCTCATGTGTGGTTGTTTCAACGATCTCTTTGAGAACAATGGTTGCTTGCTGCTGATCCTTGTTATTATCCTGATCTGGTGCTGCGGTAACAACTAAGCGCCAACGCCGAAAAAGACTCCTGCCCCCCGGCAGGGGTCTTTTTACATATTATTTCTTGCGGAAGCGGCTCATGGTCATCCCGTATTTCTTTTTGAAAAGCTCGGCGGTCCAGCTGATGTTGTTGAATCCGCTATTGAAGATGATATCGGTCACCGATAAATTACTGTTGCGGAGCATATTGGCAATATAGTTAAGCCGAAGGTCATTGATAAATTCTGTTACGGTTAGACCCATATATTTCTTCATGCTGCGGCAGACGTGCTCCCGACTTTTATTCGCCAAGGCAAAGAGCTTTTCGCTGCCCTCGGTGAAATTGCCGTCCTGACGCATCTGGCTGCAAAGTTCCTCCAGCCATAAAGGAACCGTCCGAGCCTGAGCTCCATAGCCGGAAAAATATTTGGTAAAAATATCAAAAATCAATACCCTTAGGGCGGTCTTCAACGGCTCCACTTCCTCCAACGACAGAGCACCGATAGTCTTCATCCGGGCGTTCAGTGCCTCAAATTCCCCCGCTGTCAGCTGAACTTGGGGGGGAAGGGGAACCTCCAGCAGCGCCTCTGAGGGGAACCCTTTGCCTAAAAAGTCAAAGATGGATTGGAGGGTCTCTCGGGTAAAGGTGATGTTCAACATGGAAAAGCCGTCACTGACACCCACATAGTCGTGGGTATCCCGGGGGCGGATGAAGATCAGGTCCCGAGGTGCCAGCATCGTCACTGCCCCGTTGACCAAGTGCCGGGCATGACCATTCAATACCAAAAAAATTTCATAATAGTCATGGTAATGAGGGCGAAAACGCTCTGTGTCACAGTAAACATAGCGATACATACACCCTGTCCGCAGATCCACAAAACGCTGCGCCGTTAATAATTTCGGTTTCATCCTCTTTTATCACCTCAAATATCACAATACCATTAAAATAATATCATAATAGGGGTAGAAAATCAACCGGATATCGTATAAAATTTAAGTGTGGATATATATTCAATAAAGAATAGGAAAAATATCCCACAAGCAGTCTTTTTTAAGAGACAGAGCAGAAAGGATGGAAACAATGTCTTACCGGGAAAAATATGAGCAGTGGTTGACCTTTGACGATGAGACCAAGGCAGAACTGCTTGCCATCACAGATGAAAAAGAAATAGAGGACAGATTTTACAAAGATCTTGCTTTCGGCACTGGTGGTCTTCGCGGAATTATGGGCGCAGGCTCCAACCGAATGAACAAATACACTGTCGGCAAGGCAACCTATGGGCTTGCCAAGTATCTGATGAAGAAGCATGAGGGCGAGGAGATCAAGGTGGCTCTCGCTTACGATTCCAGAAATAACTCGGACCGTTTTGCCCGCATTGCTGCAGACATCTTTGCCGCTTGCGGATTTCGCGTATACCTTTATGAAACGCTTGTACCTGTGCCGGTGCTTTCGTTTACGACGGCATATCTCGGCTGTACCTGCGGCGTGATGCTCACCGCATCCCATAATCCCAAGGAGTATAACGGCTATAAGGTCTATGATAGCAAGGGCTGCCAGTTCTGCACCGAAGACGCTAAAAATGCTATCGGCTACATCAATGATATCACCGATTTCAGCGAAATTCCCTTTGTAAATAATACGCAGAATATTACGATGATCGGTGAGGACGTGCTCAGCGAATTCATTAAGAAGGTAAAAGAGCAAAGTCTTTATGAAGAAAAGAGCGACCTTAAGATTGTCTACACACCCCTTCACGGAACCGGCAATATCCCTGTACGCAGAGTTCTTGAGGGGATGGATGTAACGGTGGTCAAGGAACAGGAATTGCCTGACGGAAACTTTTCCACTGTACGCAGCCCCAACCCTGAAGAAAAGGATGCACTTACTCTTGCCATCGAAAAGGCGAAAGAGATGGATGCAGACCTTGTTCTGGGCACCGATCCGGATTGCGACCGAGTCGGCATAGCAGTAAAGGGGGACGACGGCTATGTCCTCTTTACCGGCAATCAGACAGGGGCACTGCTTGTGAACTTTGTCCTGACAATGAAAAAGGCGACGCTATCGGAAAAGAGCACCCTTGTCAAAACCATTGTTACCTCTGAGCTGGGCGCAAATATCGGCAGATCTTTCGGTCTGACGGTGGAGGAAACCCTCACCGGATTTAAGTATATCGGCGACCGAATCAATCGCTACGAGCGGTCGGGAGAGCAGGAGTTCGTCATTGGTTACGAGGAGTCCTACGGCTACCTTGTGGGCACCCATGCAAGGGATAAGGATGCGGTTGTCTCCTCCATGCTCATCTGCCAGATGGCTGCATGGTATAAAAATCAAGGGAAGACCCTGATTGACGGTCTCAATGAGATCTACAGCAAGTACGGCTACTACCTTGATTCCCTCGATAGCTTTACCCTTCACGGAAAAGACGGTGCAGAGAAAATCGCTGCCTTGATGGTTCACTTCCGGGAGAAGGGTCTGGAAATCTTTGATGGGGTGGATGAGATGATCGACTATTCACTCGGCATCAAAGATCTGCCGAAGGAAAATGTGCTGAAATTTATCTGGAGTGACGGCTCTTGGCTGGCGGTAAGACCTTCTGGAACGGAACCAAAGATCAAAGTATACTATTCTGTCAGATCCGAGAGCAAAGAGGCAGCCCAGGACAGACAGTCGAAACTCAAAGCAGTTATTGACGATATTATCAAGTGAGGTGGATTATGGAAATTAAGAACTATGTTGAAACCGTACTTCAACCCAAGATTCAAGGGGATGGCGGCTGGATCGAATATGTGTCTTTTGAGAACGATACGCTGAACGTTATATTCAGGGGTGAATGCTCAAAATGCAGTATCCTTGGGCGCTGCAAGGCTTGGATCATCGAGCAGATCGAGAAGGATCTGGGAATGACGGTAAAAATCAACGGCGTATGTATCAAGCCGTATTTTCAGGACAAGTAAGGGGGAAAGAACATGGCACATATTCAGGTTAGAAGGCGTTCGATGCGTCCTGAGGAGTGGACGGAGTTACGCTTGGGTTGGCTTAAGCGGCACATATATTCCTCGAAATGGGAAATTAAGAATCTGATGATCCGTGATGCACGGCAGACCGGAGAAATGCAGTTTGATTATTATAGCGAGGACTACAGACCGCTGAACAAGGGCGATCTGTATTTTACCCCTGATGGGACGGCGTTTATCAAAGGCGATGTGGATATCCCGGAAGAGTTGCAGGGGAAAGAGCTGTGGCTTTTATTTAAAACGGCTGCAGAGGTCTGCGTCCAGGTCAACGGAAAATACGTGGGCGGCGTGGACCCCAACAGAGAAAGAATGCTCCTTTCTCCCTATATCGACGATACCAAAACGCTGCACTTTGAGATGATGGGCTATAACCGCTCCAAACCCGATGATGAGCGGAACCCGGAGTCTTCTCATATGCGGGGCTGCCGTCAGATCTTTGAAGGTGCTTATATCTGCACCGTCAACCATGATGTGCAGGATCTGGTATGGGATTTTGATATCTTGAAGGATATTCTCAAGGTTTCTTCGAGAAATGATTTTACCGAGGAGTACAAGGCATTTATCGCCAAGGAACTCAACAATGCCATGAATTTCATCGACTTTGAGTCCGAGGAACTTACCGGAGTCAAAGAGGCGAAGAAATATATTGAAGACGTTATCTACGCAAATGATAACTACAGAGGGAACGGAAACGTGGCGCTGGTCGCTCACTCCCATCTTGATATTGCCTATTATTGGCGGAAAATCCATGCGGTGCAGAAGAATCTGCGGACCGTTCTGATCCAGCTTCGGTTGATGGACCGGTATCCTCAGTTCAAGTACACCCATACTCAGCCCTATGTCTATGAGACCTTGGAGAAGCATTATCCCGAAGTCTTTGAAGAGATGAAAGAAAAGGTGGCAAACGGGCAGTTTGAGCCGGTGGGCGCAATGTATGTGGAGCCGGACTGCAACGTCCCCTCTGCGGAGTCCTTGATCCGCCAGTGCTTATATGGGCAGAACACCTATATGAGAATGTTTGGAAAACGGGTCAACAACGCATGGCTTCCTGATGTTTTCGGTAACTCCTGGATCATGCCGCAGATCTTGAAAAAGAGCGGTGTGGAATACTTTGTGTCCAATAAGATGTCCACCTGGAATGACACAAACAAATTCCCCCACAATCACTTCATCTGGAAAGGTATCGACGGCAGTGAGGTTTACGCCTGCGTACCGCCTACACACTTTATTACTTATAACCAACCCACTCAGGTACTGAGAAACTGGGAAGCGTTCATTGATAAGGATGCGGGCGGACAGTCGCTGAATATGTTTGGTTACGGCGACGGCGGCTCCGGATGTACCGAGGAAATGCTGGAGTTCATGAATCGCTTTGAAAAGATTTCCGGCATGCCCAAGTGCGAGCACATGGGCGGTGCAGAATTCCTGGAGCGCAATCTCAAAGGCAATAAGAATCTGGCTGTCTGGGATGGTGAATTATACCTGGAGATGCACCGGGGTACCTTCACCACAAAGTCAGACCTTAAGAAATGGAACCGCTATCTTGAATTTAAATTCAGAACCGCAGAGATCCTTTCTCTGATGCGTGGTGAGGACAATCGCGAAAAGATCACCGAGCTTTATAAGAAGTTTCTGGTTAATCAGTTCCACGATACGCTGCCCGGCTCACATATCCATCCTGTTTATCTGGATGCTATGCAGGAATACGCTGAAATTGATGCGGAACTGAATGCCATGATCAATGAGGGCGGCAAATACTTTAATACCCTCAACTTTACCCGTGATGCCCTCACCTTTATCGAAGATGAAAAGGGGACCGGGGAAAGATACGGCAAAAAAGGATTCTGGGCGGTCCCCAATCTGCCTGCACTCTCCGGCGGAGAGATCAAGAACGAAGCGTACGATGATCAGTGGATCACAGTCGGTGACCAGGTTGAAACTCCTTATTACACCGTCCGTTTCAATCCCGACGGCTCTATCGCCTCTCTCTATGATAAAGAGCTTTCAAGGGAATGGGTGAAGGGCGACTTCAACAAACTGAAGATCTACACCGACAATCCGGGTGCCTACGACGCTTGGGATATTTTGCCCAACTACAAAGATAAGCAGATCGATATTGAGGTGGCTTCCCCCTTATCCCTTGACAGTTTGGATGGGGAATGCGCCACCTTCAAAGCGGTACTGAAGACCAAAAAGTCCAGCTGGACCATGCTGGTTCGTTTGTTTAGAAGAAGCAGAGGCATCGAGGTCGAAAACCTTGTTGACTGGCAAGAAAAGCACAAGCTGGCCAAGGCGGAGTTCGGATGTAATGTCCTCTCCCGCAAGGCTCTTTGCGACACCTCTGCAGGCTTCATTGAAAGAGAGACACACCGCAACACCACCTGGCAACAGGCTCGCTTTGAGTGCTGCCACCATAAGTGGTTTGATATGTCCGAAACCGGCGGCGGTATCGCTGTCATCAACGATGGCAAGTATGGCGTCGGGTTTGAGAACAATGTGATGAGTCTTTCTCTTCTGCGTGCCACCATCAGACCGGATGTTATGTCCGATATCGGTGCTCATCATTTCTGCTATATGATCATGCCCCACGCCGGGGATGCGATTGCAGCAGAGATCAACCGTCTGGCATTCCAGTACAATGTTCCGCTTGTGAAAGCAGATGTTGAGTGGACACTGCCCACCTTTGAACCGTTGTATCTGCAGAGCGCAAAACTGAGCGAGGACGGCAAAATGACGGTTCTCAGACTCAGTGAGCAGGACGGCAAGAGAGGCGAGATCAAGCTGAATAAGAAGGTCAAGCTGCTGAATATGCTTGAGGATGTTGAGGGCGAGACCGATACAATTAGCTACGAGCCTTTTGAGATCATCACAGTAGGAATCGAACAATAATAGAATAGCGGCACACTTCTTTTTGAAGTGTGCCGCTATTATTTATTCTTCAAAGAGTGTTACCTGATCGTTGGGGAGGTCCTGCTGGCGCAGGAGGTGACCCACAGCGGGGAGGTTTTTAGTGCGGTAGTAGGAAAGGTTGGCAAGTCCTGCATCGGCGACGGGGGTTACCTTTTCCAGAATGTGCTTGCCCTTTTGGGTCATGACGCTGACACCCTGGGTGGACTTGGTGGTCTTCTGGGGGATCAGAGCCGAATGGACGACCAGTCCCTTTTGATTGCTGGAGACCAGCAGGAGATCCGCATCCTCTGTCAGCTGCAGGGTGGCGGCTAAGGGGGACTTATCGCTATAGGCATTGATCAGCCGGCGGCGGTTAGTTACCGTCTTATAGGCGGAGAGGGGAACCTTGGCGCCCTTGCCGTTTTCAAAGAAGAAGAGCATATCGCCGCTGTAGTCGCTGGTCACCGCCATGGCGACGACAGTTTCGTCCTGCTCCATCTCCAGCTTGGCGGGGAGGTAATCCCCGAGGAGGCTTGCTTTGGTGTCCTCAAAATCGTAGCCTTTGGCCTTATAGGCGTTCTGCTTAGAGGTGAAGAAGATCAGTTCTGCCTTGTTGGTGGACTCTACTGCCCGGCGCAAGGTATCGCCGTCTTTATATTTCTGGGCGCTGTTCATCCTCAGGGAGTTGGGCTGGATTTTCTTGAAATAGCCTTCTTTGGAAAGGAAGTAGGTGACAGGGTAGTCCTCGATATGGTCGGTCTCGTCCACTTCCTCCAACTGATCTTCATAGACCAACTCTGTCTTGCGGGGAGAGGCATAGATCTTTTTCACCCGCTTGAGGTCGCTTTCGATCAGCCGGTGGATCTTAGTCCGGCTCTTGAGGATCCCTTCCATTTCGGCGATCTCCTTTTCCAGGTCGGCGATCTCCTCCAAGCGGTTGAGGATATATTCTTTATTCAGGTAGCGCAGCTTGATATTGGCGATGTATTCCGCCTGGATCTCGTCCACGCCGAAGCCGATCATCAGGTTGGGGACGACCTCCTCGTCGTGCTCGGTTTCTCTTACGATCTTGATGGCTTTATCGATGTCTAAGAGGATCTTTTTCAGACCCACCAGCAGATGCAGTTTTTCCTTTGCCTTCTGCAGGTTGAAGTAGGTGCGGCGCTTGATGCACTCCACCCGGAATGCCACCCATTCCTCGATGAGCTGGCGGACGCCCAGAACCTGGGGTGTGCCGGCGATGAGGACATTGAAGTTACAGCCGAAGCTGTCCTCCAATGGGGTCATCTTAAAGAGTTTTGCCATCAGTTTCTCGGGGTCGGTGCCTCGCTTCATCTCGATGGAGATGCGCATACCGTTCTTATCCGACATATCCTTCACATCGTTTAACTCTTTCAGCTTACCGCCTTTATAAAGTTCGATGATCTTATCGATGATGGCTTCCACAGTGGTGGTATAGGGAATCTCGGTAACAGAGATCAGATTACCCTCCACTTCGTAGCGGGCGCGGACCCGGATGGAGCCTCTGCCGGCATCGTAGACTTCTTTGATCTGGGACTGGTTGACTAAGAGCCGTCCGCCGGTGGAAAAGTCCGGTCCGGGCATGGTCTGCTCGATGGGGTGATCGGGGTTTTCCATCAGAGCGATGACGGTATCGCAGACCTCTCCTAAGTTAAAGGAGCAGATATTGGAAGCCATACCCACCGCAATGCCCTGGTTGGGGGTGGTCAGAATAGTGGGGAAGGAGACGGGCAGCAGCGTCGGCTCGGTGGTGGAATTATCATAGTTGGGGACAAAATCCACCGTATCCCGATCAATGTCGCCAAAAATTTCCTTACAGATAGGCGCCAGCTTTGCCTCGGTATACCGAGAGGCGGCGTATGCCATATCCCGGGAATAGACCTTGCCGAAGTTGCCCTTGGACTCCACAAAGGGTAAGGGCAGCGCTTCATTACCCCGGGCAAGACGCACCATGGTTTCATAAATGGCACTGTCGCCATGGGGATTGAGTTTCATGGTGGCGCCGACGATGTTGGCGCTCTTGACCAGTCCACCGTTCAGAAGGTTCATTTTATACATGGTATAGAGCAGCTTGCGGTGAGCGGGCTTTAGCCCATCGATCTCCGGGATCGCCCGGGAGAGGATGACGCTCATGGCATAGGGCATATAGTTGGTCTCTAAGGTTTCCACCACGCCCATGGGAATGGGGGGCTTTTCGATATATTCAGTTTGCGTTACTTTTTTCTTCTTCATATAAACTCCTTAGGACAGATCCAGTTAGGACAGATCCAGATCGTCAAGATAGAGGTGTCCGTTGGCGGCAATATAGTCCTTCCGTCCTGCCAGGTTATCTCCCAGCAGGATATCGAACATCTCTGCCGTTTCCTCCACGCCGGAGGGGGTCACCTTGATCAGTCGGCGGGTCTCCGGGTTCATGGTGGTCTGCCACATCATATCCGGTTCATTCTCGCCCAAGCCCTTGCTCCGCATGATCTTGACCTTATGACCCTCCAGCTTTTGGAGGATGTCCTCTTTTTCCTTTTCCGTATAGGCAAAGTAGGTGGTTTTTTTGGTCTGGTCGGTGATCTCGAAAAGGGGAGATTCCGCAATATAGACATATCCCTCCTCGATGAGGGTGGGGGTCAGCCGATACAGCATGGTGAGGATGAGGGTGCGGATCTGGAAGCCGTCCACATCCGCATCGGTGCAGATGATGACCTTATTCCAGCGCAGCGCCGAGAGGTCAAAGGGCGGGATGCCCTTGGCAGTCTTGCCGCTGATCTCTACGCCGCAGCCCAGCACCTTTAGAAGGTCGGTGATGACATCGCTTTTGAAGATCTTGGCGTATTCGGCTTTCAGACAGTTGAGGATCTTACCCCGGACCGGCATGATCGCCTGGAAGAAGCTGTCCCGCCCGGTCTTGCAGGAGCCCAGCGCCGAGTCACCCTCCACGATATAAATTTCCCGCTTGGAAACGTCCTTGGTCTGGCAATCGACAAATTTCTGGATGCGGTTGGCCATATCGATGGAGCCGGAGAGGGTCTTTTTGATATTGATCCGCTCTTTTTCGCTCTTTTCACGGGCGCGCTTATTGATCAGCACCTGGTTGGTGATCTTCTGCGCTTCGCCCGGGTTTTCAATGAAGTAGATCCGCAGGTTCTGACGCAGGAAATCGGTGGTACATTCCTGAATGAATTTATTGGTGATGCTCTTTTTGGTCTGGTTTTCGTAGGAGGTAATGGTAGAGAAGCAGTTGGAGACCAGCACTAAGCAGTCTGCCACATCGGAAAAGGTTACCTTGCTCTCACCTTTATTGTATTTGCCGTTATTTTTGAGGTAGGCGTCGATCTCCGCGACAAAGGCGACCTTTGCTGCCTTGTCCGGTGCGCCGCCATGCTCCAGAAAACTGGAGTTATGATAATACTCAATGAGGTTGACCCGGTTGGAGAAGGCAATGCAGCAGGAGAGCTTGACCTTATATTCCGGACGATCTTCCCGGTCCTTACCGACCCGCTCATCCTGCCAGAATACCGGTTGGGACAGGGCGTCCTCCCCCAAAAGCTCCCGGGTATAGTCCACGATACCTTCTTTATAGCAGTATTCCTTGGTCTCAAAGCCGCTTTCGGTCTCGTTCTTGAAGATGAAGGTCAGCCCTGCGTTGACCACCGCCTGCTTTTGCAGAATGTCCTCATAATAAGAGGCGTCCACCGCAATATCGGTAAAGACCTCCCGGTCCGGCTTCCAATGGATGACGGTTCCGGTCCGCTTGCCGGTGAAGGGCTCCTCAGTCAGCCCGCCGATATTGAAGCCTTTTTCAAAGTGCAGGGTATACTTCTTGCCGTCCCGATAGACGGCTACATCCATATATTCCGAGGAGAATTGCGTGGCGCAGGCACCCAGACCGTTTAAGCCTAAGGAGTATTCATAGTTCTGCCCCTGGTTGGTATTATACTTACCGCCGGCGTAAAGTTCGCAGAAGATCAGCTCCCAGTTGAACCGCTCCTCCCGCTGATTATAGCCCACCGGCATACCCCGCCCGAAGTCCTCTACCTCTACCGATTGATCCTTATGGCGGGTGACGATGATCTTATTGCCGTGCCCCTCTCTTGCCTCGTCGATGGAGTTGGAGAGGATCTCAAAAATGGCGTGCTGGCAGCCGTCCAGTCCGTCGGACCCGAAGATGACGCCCGGGCGCAGCCGGACCTTGTCCGGTCCCTTTAACTGGACGATACTCTCGTCATTATACTCGTTCTTTCTTGCCATACAATCCTCCAAAATATTTTTACAACTTTATATTATACAGAAAAACAAAATTCTTGTCAATTATAGACTTTTTGGAGGTCGGAGCAAATAAATCACCTTTTTAAAACTGTATTTCTCCACCCAAAAAGATTTAAAATAACCCTTGCATTTTAAAAGGAAATAAGGTAAAATATTAAATTAAATACAAATAATTTTTAGAGAAGGAGAAGGATGTATGAATTACGCTGATAAAGTACTGAAGGAAGCGTTGACTTTTGACGATGTTTTGCTGGTCCCTGCCAAGAGCGAGGTCCTGCCCAATATGGTCAAGCTGAATACCCGCCTGACCAATAAGATCAAACTGAATGTGCCGCTGATGAGCGCTGCAATGGATACGGTCACCGAGAGCAAGATGGCCATCGCCATGGCGCGGGAGGGCGGTATCGGTGTTATTCATAAGAATATGCCTATTGCCCAGCAGGCGGAGGAAGTACTGCGGGTCAAGCGCAGCGAAAACGGCGTTATTAATGATCCCTTCTTCCTTTCTCCCGATAACTTTGTCTATGAGGCAGATGCCTTGATGGGCAGGTATAAAATTTCCGGTGTACCCATCTGTGAAAATGACGAATTGGTGGGCATCATCACCAACCGGGATATGCGGTTCATGACCGACTTCAATGTCAAGATCTCTACTGTCATGACTCCTAAGGAAAAGCTGATCACTGCGCCTGTTGGAACCACCCTGGAGCAGGCTAAGGCTATTCTGCAGGAGCATCGGGTGGAGAAACTGCCTTTGGTGGATGAGAACGGCAAGCTGGCAGGCTTGATCACCATTAAGGATATCGAAAAGAGCGCCCAGTATCCCAATTCTGCCCGGGACGAGCAGGGTCGCCTGCTCTGTGCCGCTGCCATCGGCATCACCAATGATGTCCTGGATCGTGCCGGGGCGCTGATCAACGCCGGCGTGGATGTTTTGGTGCTGGATTCTGCTCACGGTCATTCCGCTAACATTATGAAGACCATCAAGCTGGTCAAAGAAACCTTCCCCGGTATTCAGTTGATTGCCGGTAACATCGCCACCGCCGAAGCCGCAGAGGACCTGATCAATGCAGGTGCCGACGCAGTCAAGGTGGGAATCGGTCCCGGTTCTATCTGTACCACCCGCGTGGTCTCCGGTATCGGCGTTCCTCAGTTGACGGCTGTTATGGATGTGGCAGAGGTCTGCACCCGCCGCAATATCCCCCTCATCGCTGACGGCGGCATCAAGTTCTCCGGCGATATCGTTAAAGCCATCGCTGCCGGTGCAGATGTCATCATGATCGGCTCTCTCTTGGCGGGTTGCGAGGAAAGCCCCGGCGAGGAGGAGCTGTTCCAGGGTCGTCGCTTCAAGACCTACCGCGGCATGGGCTCCATGGCTGCCATGGCAAAGGGCTCTGCGGACCGTTATTTCCAGACCGGCACGAAGAAGCTGGTTCCCGAAGGCGTGGAAGGGCGTGTTCCCTTCAAGGGCGCCATGGGCGATACTGTCTTCCAGCTGATGGGCGGATTGCGCTCCGGTATGGGCTACTGCGGCACCGAGACCATTGAGGATCTCAAGAAGAACGGCAAATTTGTGAAGATCACCGGCGCTGGCTTGAAGGAAAGCCACCCCCATGATATCCACATTACTAAGGAAGCCCCCAACTATACTTCCGACGCGAAATGAGGACTGTACTGAATGAAAGATCAGGCATTAATTGATCATCTGGCTGCCCTTTCCCGGCTTTCCTTTGACGGAGATGCCAAGGAAAAGATGGCTGCGGATATGGAAAGCATCATGAAACTGATGGATACCATCACCGAAGTGGAGATCTCTGAGCAGGATTATCCCCTTACCGCCGAGGGCGGAATGGAGCTGCTGCGGGAGGACGAACTGCAACCGTCCATGCCGGTGGAGGATGCATTGGCAAATGCCAAGGGCAAGCTGTACCACTTTATTGCTGTGCAGAAGTTGATGGATTGAGGGGTGCAGCGAGATGATGAATTTGCATTTAAAATCAATTAAAGAGCTGCGGGCGCTCCTGGACGGCGGCGATATCACCGCCCCCGAGCTGACCCAATATTACTTGGATCGCATCGAAAAGCTGGATCCGACCATCCACGCCTATATCACGGTCAATGAAAAGGCAATGGAGCAGGCGGAGGCTGCCCAGAAGATGATCGAGGCAGGTGCTGCCGGTCCGCTGACCGGCATTGTGCTGGGGATTAAAGACAATATCTGCACCAAGGATCTGCGCACCACCTGCGCCTCCAAGATGCTGGAGGATTTTGTCCCCAAATATCATGCTACTGTTGCGGAAAAGCTGGAGGATGCCGGTGCGATCTTTATCGGCAAGCTGAATATGGACGAGTTCGCCATGGGCGCGTCCACCACCACCTCTTATTTTGGTATTACCCGCAACCCCTATGATACCGACCGGGTTCCCGGCGGCTCCTCCGGCGGCAGTGCTGCGGCGGTTGCGGCGGGACTTTGCGTAGCGTCCCTCGGCAGTGACACCGGCGGGTCTATCCGTCAGCCGGCTGCCTTCTGCGGCGTGACCGGTCTCAAGCCCACCTATGGGCGGGTATCCCGCTCCGGCTTGGTGGCGTTTGCTTCCTCTTTGGATCAGATCGGACCTATTGGCAAGAGCGCAAGAGACTGCGCCATCCTGCTGGATGCCATCTCCGGGGAGGATCCCATGGATATGACCTCCCGCTCCTCTGAGCCGGTAGCCGATATGATTGGCGAGTCTGTCGAGGGTAAGGTCATCGGGGTACCCAAAGAGTATTTCGGCAAAGGACTGAACCCCGAAGTCAAGGCGGCGGTGGAGAATGCCATTAAGGAGTTTGAAGCCATGGGATGTATCATCAAGGAGGTCTCCATGCCCTCCTTGGAGCATGCCATCCCCGCTTATTATTTGATCGCTTCCGCGGAAGCCTCCTCCAACCTGGCGCGCTATGATGGTGTCCGCTACGGTCACCTGAGCAAGGAGGGAGACACTTTTGACGAGCGGCTGATCGCCACTCGGAATGAGGGATTTGGCGATGAGGTCAAGCGCCGCATCCTTCTGGGCACCTATGCCCTTTCCAGCGGTTATTTTGATGCGTATTACAAGAAGGCAAACCTGCTCCGGCGGCGGATCCGCAAGGAGTACGAGGAGATCTTCAAGACCTGCGACTGCATCTTGACCCCCACCGCGCCGGAGGCGGCGTTCAAGATCGGCGCCAAGAGCAGCGATCCCACCGAGATGTATCTGGCGGATATCTATACCGTTACCGTCAACATTGCGGGACTTCCTGCGGTCAGCACCACCTGCGGCTATACCGCCGAGGGGATGCCTATCGGCATGAGCATTGTCGGCAAGGCATTTGCCGACGGGGAGGTGCTCAATCTGGCAGATGCCTTTGAGAAGAAATTCAATTATATTCTCAATGATTTCTGCTTGTAATCTAATAAGACCTGTGGTAAAATGAATAAGTGAGGACTGTCTTTGCAAGACAGTGCTCCGGATGTTGAAAAGACGGGTGCGGCGCAATGGGCGTGCCGTGAACCATGTCAGGCGGGGAACCGAGCAGCATTAAGCGGATCTTCGTCTATGTGTGCCGAATTCCTGTTTTGAGTCCGGAACACTGTCTTGTGAAGACAGTCCTATCTTTTTAACGAGGGAGAAAAAATGTACCAAGCTCTGTATCGAAAATACCGCCCACTGACCTTTTCGGATGTGGTGGGGCAGGAGCATATCGTCAAGACCCTCCGGGCGCAGATCGCCGACGGGAATGTTTCCCATGCGTATTTATTCTGCGGTACTCGGGGCACCGGAAAGACCAGTTGCGCCAAAATTTTGGCGCGGGCGGTCAACTGTGGCTCTCCCGCAGACGGAGACCCCTGCAATGATTGCCCTCAATGCCGGGGCATCCTCAATGAGTCTACCATGGACGTGGTGGAGATTGATGCTGCTACCAATACCGGTGTAGGGGATGTGCGAGAGCTCAGAGAGGAGCTGATCTATGCCCCTGCCGCGGTCAAATACCGGGTCTATATCATCGATGAGGTGCATATGCTGAGTAATCAGGCATTTAACGCCCTCTTGAAGACCCTGGAGGAGCCGCCGGAGCACGTGATCTTTGTACTGGCGACGACAGAGATCCATAAAATACCTGCTACCATTCTTTCTCGCTGTCAGCGGTTTGATTTCAAGCGTCTGACGCCCGAACTGATTGCCGGTCGTCTGACCTATGTGGCGGAGCAGGAGGGCTTCACTCTGGAGCCGGATGCCGCATCGCTCCTTTCCCGTCTGGCGGACGGCGCCATGCGGGACGGTCTTTCTCTTTTGGACCGCTGCCGGGACGGCAATCAACCGGTAACCCTCTCCCGAGTGGAGCAGATCGTCGGTGTCTGCGGCAGTGAGCAGTTGATGGATGCGGTGAAGTTGGCTTGGAAGCGGGATGCTTCAGGCTTATTGAAATTCTATAAAAATGCCCGGGAGCGGTATGCCGGTCCCGCCCAATTATTTGCCGATCTTTCGGCGCTGCTGCGGGATCTGCTGATCTGCAGCGTCAGCGAAAACCCCGGTGAGCTGATCGAATGTGATGCGAAAGAGCTGCAGCAAAAGATCACCCTTTCCCGAGAGCTACCTACTGCGGTCATCATGCGGATGATGCGGACCCTGCAGACCGGGATCTGGGAGCTGAGCCGGACGGCGGATAAAAGCCTTCTGGCGGAGATGACCCTCATCTCCCTTTGCAGGGAGGAGCTGGGAGAGGATATCGCCTCCCTTTCCGCCCGTATTGCCCGGCTGGAGCGGGGCGTGCCTATGGCAGTCCCTTCGGCGGAACCCGTCGTTGAGGAGGTGCCTGTGCCGGAGGAACAACCCAAAACCGTCGCTCCCGCAGAATCCGTGCCGGACGCGCCGGAGAGGGACTGCCCCTTCTGGGAGCAGATGAAAGAAGCGATTCAGGATTCCGGGCATACCAATATGCTGGGATTTCTCCTGGATATTACCCCCGCGGTGCAGGGGGACCGGCTGATCCTCAGCTCGGAGCAGGATTTTTGTCTGCAGTTTCTGGGGATGCCGGAGAATAAGTCGATCCTGGCGGACGCGGCAGCCCGCGCCGGCGGAAAGCCTTATCAAATCGTATTTAAATCAGCAGCTGCCGCCCTCCAAAAGGATGACCCGCTGCAGGATATTTTAAAGGAGTTAGAATCATGAAAGCAAGATTACCCGAAGGTTACAATATGAAGCGCGGCGATATGATGCGCCAGGTCCAGAAGATGCAGGAGGATATGCAGAACGCCCAGGCAGAGGTGGAAGCCACCGAGTTTGAGGCGGCTGCAGGCGGCGGTGCTGTCACCGCCAAGGTCAACGGCAAAAAGGAACTGCTGGAGGTTAAGATCAAGCCTGAGGTGGTAGATCCGGACGATGTGGAAATGCTGGAGGATCTGCTGGTGGCAGCAGTCAATGAGTGCATGAAGCAGGCGGACGCTGCCATGGAAAGCAAAATGGGCGCAGTTACCGGTGGCATGAACCTGCCCGGTCTCTTTTAATAGTTATGCCTAATATTGCCCAGCTGAATAAACTGATCGAGCAGTTCGGCAAGCTTCCCGGTGTCGGTGCAAAGACTGCCCAGAAGATGGCGTATTTCATCCTGGCGCAGGGCGATAGTGCAGTCAAGGAGTTTGCCGATACCCTGCTCGCTTCTAAAAATCTCATCCATTGCTGTCCTCGCTGTCAGAACCTGACCGATCAGGAGCTTTGTCCTATCTGCGCCGATACGCGCCGGCAGGGTTCCATTTGCGTGGTGGAAAAGCCGGAGGATGTGGA
>JAZREO010000135.1:0-5559 GCA_045660845.1 Eubacteriales bacterium | reverse complement strand
CATTCCGAAGAAATCTAACGAGGCACTCCGTTCGACTTGCATGTGTTAGGCACGCCGCCAGCGTTCGTCCTGAGCCAGGATCAAACTCTCTAAAAAAAATTTAAATCATTTTGAATCCAGCTCATAACAAATCTCAAAATTCTGGCTTTAAGTTTTGTTAATCGCTTTCGCCATATCCTCTTTGAAGATATGGACTTTAACAATTAACGGGTCCTTCTTTATGATGCTGTTTAATTTTCAAAGTCCGCTGCTTTCCCGCATGATTGCTGGTGTTCCGACCCTTTTGGACCGGCTCCCTTTTTTGCGGGCGCCCATATATAATAACACTCCCGAATTCATTTGTCAACACTTTTTTTCATATTTTCGGGAATATTTTTATCATTTCCAAACTCTTCCTACATTATTCATCAAAACCGGATTCTCCGGGCAATTCTGCGCCGGCGACGGTTATTATTTTGCCAGATCATATAAATAATGTAGACAATGATCAGCAGGACCACGACTGCTGTTACGATCCGGACGATGGTATTACTAAAGAACTGACGGATCAGATGGAGATAGTAGAGGATATTGCTCCGTTCCAGGGCGGTGCTTGCCACCAGGTTGACGGTGCCGTATTCTACGCCGTCCTTTTTCAGGGTGACAGTGCCCAGCACGTCGCCAACGGCGATGGGCGCATAGGCAACCTCCTCCGTCTGGATCACCCGCTCAAAGGAGGTGATATCCACATCGTCTGCTACCACTGCTTCAACCGCCTGCTCGGGAATCAGCATAACATAATCGCTCTTAGCGCAAAGCTCCACGCCGATCTCGCAGACAGAGGTGGTCTCAGTCAACAGGGTCTGGATGCCGAAATTGGAATATGCCCATTTAAACATACTGATCGAATCCTCAAAGACCGGATTGGGTTTGATCTCATAATCCGCGTTCATCATAACGCAGAGATATTCCATCCCCTTATATTTGGCGGTGGAGATCAGATTATAGCCGGCAGCGGTGGTACTGCCGGTCTTGCCCGCAACGGCATACTTATAATAGTTGCCGGAGTTTAGCCGGATCAGTTGATTGGTAGAGATTAGGGTCCGCTCCTCATTCATATTGGTTGCAGGCAACCGGTAGCTTCCGGCACTGAGGTAGGGCAGCAACCGTTCATCGGCAAACACCTTTTTAGAAAGGGTCGCCATATCTCGGGCGGTGGTATAGTGGTTCTCATCGGTCAGTCCGTGGGTGTTGACAAAGTGCGTATCCTTCATCCCCCACTCAGCCGCCTTCTCGTTCATCTTTTCCACAAAGGTAGAGATACTGCCGCAGAGGTGGATCGCCAGCGCATTGGTACCCTCATTGGCGCTGGAGATGGCAATGCCGTACAGAATATCCTCCAGGGTAATGACCTCGCCGTCCTTCAGCCCCATATTCGAACTGCCGATGACCAGGTCCGCGTAGGATGCCTTTTTATCGAAGGTCAGGGTAGACTGCAGATCGGTGATCATATCTATTGCCACCGCCATGGTCATGAGCTTGGTGGTGGACGCAGGGTAGATCTGCTCGTCCGCGTTCTTTTCATAGATCACAGCGCCGGTATTCAGGCTGATCAGTACAACATTCTCCGCCTGCACCTCCGGTGCGTCCTCAATGGCAGATGCCGCCGGTATGCAACACACCAGCAAAACCATCATTATTATAATAGAAAGAATTCTTTTCATCGAAGCCTCCTGAAAAAATCTGGTTGACTTTTATTATAATAGATGTGAAGAAAAAAATCAATTCCCCAATTAAAAAGGAAAAGCGAAGGCTGACGCCTTCGCTTTTTATTCTTTTGAATACCGCTTACCGACCAAGCGGTCATAGGTCAGAAGGCGATGCCCATTTCTCAGGGCAGCAACCTCCTCCGTCTCCTCCATGGACATCCGTACATTATAATAGGGAACCTTTGCGTGCTGATCCAGCAACCAGTTCATATAGGGCGTCCGGTCGGTGCCGGCAGAAGCGGCAGCGGCAGAGAGGAGATAGTAGGAGCTGATCTCGTTGCTCTCCTTTTGCAGGACGCCGTCCTGCAGGTCGTAGTTGCCGTAGACAACGAAGGGGGTACCGTACATCTTTTTCCGGGTCTCGGTATCCCACCCGGTGCCGTCAAACAGACCGCTGGCGGCATAGGCGGCATAATTACCGCCCAGGGTGGGCAGATGGTCGCCGAAAAAGACGAGGATGGTCTCCTTTTCTCGACTGTCGATATAGTTCACCAGCTTTTCCAGCGCCTGGGTGGAGTGGTAAACCCCTTGGGCGTAGGTGTTGACGGTCTGCAGCAGCTCGCCCTCCATAGTACTGCTCTCTACTGTGATGTCGTATTCACCTTGGTCCAGCGGATAGTAGGTCTGATGGTTTTCCATTGACAGCGCAAAGAGAAAGGTGGGCTCCGCCGCATGATCCTCCAGCTGCTGAATGATGGTATCCACAAAGCTATCGTCGCTGAAATAGCCCCGCTCGTAGGTGACATTCTCCTCCCCCAGCAGGGCGGTCAGTTCCTCCTGGGCATAAAACTCATCAAAGCCGATATAGGGATATGCCTGGCTGCGATTATAGAAAGCCTTATCGTAGGGGTGCAGAGCGAGGGTGGTATAGCCCCGGTCCTTGAACGCAGTGACATAGGAGGGAACCTCGTCCTTTGCATAGAGATAGGGGGACGCGCCGGAGGGGAGGTAATCGGTGGTCAGCCCGGTCAGGATATCGAATTCCGGGCGGACGGTACCGCCGCCCAAGGCGGTGGTATACAGTGTCCCGCTGTAGGCGTTTTGCCGGGCGCAAAGTTCATCGTAGAAATACATGGGATCGGCAGAAAAGGTGGTGCCCTCCAGCTTGCGGACATCCCAATAGCTCTCGCACAAAAAGACGATGACATCCGGGTCATGCTCCCCCTCGGTGGCGGTATAGTCAGCGAGGATGGATGTAACCGCATCGGCGGTATAACCCTCCGGCTCCGCAATATTCATGGTAGCAATATTTAGCAAAAATCCGCCCACAAAGCCATTGGCGCTATAGTTGCTGACCTGGAGGCTGGTATCCATGAAGTTCATGCCGAATTCAGCAAAGTTTTCCTCTGCCTTGGCAGGATTTAGCAGAGTCGCCACCAGCGCCGGCACGACCAAGCAGCCTGCCACCCGATACCAGATGCTCCGAACACCGCCGGGCAGCTCTCGCTGCCAGAACCAGAGCGCCAGAATATACACCGCCAGCGCCACCGGCAGGGCATACGCCCACCAGGGCATCTGCACTCTGACAAAACTCAGCAGTTCTCCCATCTTGCCGGTCATGGTAAAGTCCATAGGGACAAAGGGGTCGCCGTTCAGATCCAGCTTAATATAATTGACAATTCCGCCGATCTGGTAGACTGCGCCTAAGATCAGCGCCGCGATCCAACTTTTGCGGACCGCCAGCAAAAGGGTACCGTACAGTCCGGCGGTCAGTCCCACTCCCAGCGCCGCCGCCATGGGACGCTGGAGGATAAAGTTTAAGATCAGCGTCGGCGAGCGGAAGTTATACATTTCCAGCAGTAGCCAGATAAATACCGCAAAAAGACCGCTGAACACCCAGCCCAGGATCTTCATCACCATGGGCTTGGTCCATATTTCCCGTTTCCGCTTGATCCATTCTTTCATGCATAACTCCAAAATACTCTGTTATTTTCTAATAGTCTATCCATTTTAGAGTAACATAATTTATATGTGAAGTCAAATTTAGGATTATAAATTTTTGGTCAAATCCATCTAAAAGAAAAATCCGCAACCGGAGTGGATGTATCCCCCATCCAGATACAGTTTTTTTACACTGCGTTGAAGGCTGGTATCCTCGGGAAGAAGGTTATAATCCTCCGGAACACCTATTTTCGGAAATACATTATAAAATATCCCTTTTGCCCCAGCGTCTCTGCGCGGATAATGGATGAATTTTTCTTGAAAGGCGAGAATGTTTGATGTTGGCTTTAAAATGCCGCAAAGTTCACGGGACATCAGCCAAGAGCGACAATGGAACGCTTTATACGGGCGATCTGGATAGTGCTTCGCAAAAATCTCACGCGCACGAGCATAAGAGCGTTCCACACTTTCTTTATCAAGCTCACCTCCCGGTGGAATGTGAATGGCGATAACATCGTCGGAGCTCGAAAGACAAAGCGTCCACTGGCTTTTTTTAAGGGAGATCTTCTGCTTTTTGATCAAATCACCGTCTGCGGGATGACCGCTGATCATATCATCAGTTTCTTCGATCTCGGCAAGATAACTTCCCTCCTCATCTGTAAGCCCTGCAGAACCGAGGACTTTTCCGCTTCTGTGAACAATCACTCCATCAGCAAGTATACATATATCGCCGGCTACGTTTTTATAAACACGAATTCCGGATACCCGTTTGGCAGGCAAGTCAAACTTCAGCCTACCAATATGAAGCATGGTATTACCGGAAATTCTAAGAGTCCATAAAAGGCGTCCCGCGTCAAAACCAGGCCTTTCATCCCGCTCTATTATTTTCTCAACACAAAAATCATATTCCTGCATGGTGGAAGCGATTATATCCTCGGGCACTCCACGCTCTCGCAGATGAGCAACGCTTTCAGGCATGGTGGGGATCATGGCAAAGAGGTGAAGGAAATCGTACTCAATGCCTTCGCCTCTCGGTTCCTCATAATCTGAAAAATCTTCGGCGCCTGCACGTGCCCACTGCTCCAGTAGGCATACAAGAAGCCGTAAAGCAGGGCTTTTTCTGACTTTTTGGGCCGCTGCGAGGATCAGCTCACTGAAAGGTGCAAGTGCATAACAAGAAGCAAGTGTTTCTGATAGATATCCCTCGGACAAAATGAGTTCCGCACGGGTTTCATATGTGTTTTTTATACTACGGTAAATGCCCTCAAAGCTCTGGGGATACTTTTCGAGCTTAAGGGCGGTCAGCATACCACCAAGTGTCATGAAAATCCCTCCTTTATATGTTGTATTTTATTATATAATGATACACTTTGCAAATCAATTGCATATTGTTTGTTTTTATATTGCAAATCATCCCGATTGGGGGTGATGCTTTTTTTGAGAAAAATAAAGTTCACAAAGTCAAAAACAGAAAAACTTTTCAAAAAACCCTTGCCAAAAACAAAAAAATCTATATAATAAATATGTGCCGACGCAATTTCGGCAAAAACTCGGGGTGTAGCGCAGTTGGTAGCGTGCTTGGTTCGGGACCAAGAGGCCGGGCGTTCGAGTCGCCTCACTCCGACCATATAAAAGAGGGTAGATCTTGCATCTACCCTCTTTTATATTTAGTTCAGAACTGCGGGGCGACCCGAGCACCCCGACCTCTTGCCCTCCCAGCCAAGTTGCAAAGCAACTTGGTTGGGGTTGCGACTGCGACCGCCGCCGGGGGCGGATAAAGGGAGCAGGTTAGCTGCTGCCGCAACACGAGAAATGCCGAGCGCATCCTTGCGCGACGGATTTGTCGATGTTGCAAAGGGGCAGTTGATCAAAACGATCAAAACGGAAAGTCTTGAAAGACAGGCAGACACATACCGAGTCGCCTCACTCC
>JAZREO010000134.1:0-1617 GCA_045660845.1 Eubacteriales bacterium | reverse complement strand
TTGCGGGAAGGGCCTCTTCCGCCGGGACGAGATCCGCATCCCTTGGTGCGACGTGGAGCGGATCGGTGAGGATATCATCTGGGTCTGCAAGGACCCGATCTGCCGCTAATATTATAAGACCAGTTTCAATAAATTGCAAGGCAAGAACCAATTTTACTTATTTTTTATAAAGAAGCAGCCGGTTGATATGCACCCAAAAAGTATCTGACTTTTGGGTGCATATCATAACCGGCTGCTTCTTTTTTATTACACATCCATAATAATGGGAATGATCATGGGACTGCGCTTGGTCTTGGAGCTGATATAGTGGGCGAGAGCATCCCGCATATCGGTCTTGAGGGCAGCCCACTCCAGATTACCTTTGGCAAGGCTCCGGTTCAGGGCATTTTTGACCACCTTCTGGGCTTCGCCCATCAGGTCCTCATTTTCTCGAACATAGATAAAGCCGCGGCTGACAATATCCGGACCGCTGACCACCTGCTTGGTAGCCTTATTGATGGCGGCGACCACCAGAATGATCCCCTCCTGGGAGAGGATACGGCGATCCCGCAGGACGATATTGCCCACATCGCCCACGCCAATGCCGTCCACCATCACAGCCCCTGCCTGGGTGGTGCCGGTGATCTTTGCCCGATCCTTAGTCAGCTCCAGCACACTGCCGTTTTCGCCAACCAAAACATTCCCCTCCGGCACGCCGGTCTCCTCTGCCAGTCTGGCATGGGCAGAAAGGTGATGGTACTCGCCGTGGACCGGCATAAAGAATTTGGGCTTGACCAGACCGAGGATCAGCTTCAACTCCTCCTCGCAGGCATGACCGGAGACATGGACTCCCGCCAGTTTATTATCCACAACTGTGGCGCCTAATTTTTCCAGCTCGTTGATGACCCTGCTGACCTCCAGCTCATTGCCGGGGATGGGGGAAGCGGAGATAATAATGAGATCGTTGCTATTGACGGTAATGGTGCGGTGATCGGAAAACGCCATCCGATAGAGGGCGCTCATGGGCTCGCCCTGGGAGCCGGTGGTGATCAACGTCACCTTATTGCCGGGATATTTCTGCACCTGCTCTAAGGGGATCAGCGTCCCCTTGGGCATCTTCAAGTAACCCAGTTCATGGGCGACGGCGATGACGCTCTCCATAGAACGACCGGATACCGCTACTTTGCGTCCAAATTTGACCGATGCATCGATGATCTGCTGCACCCGATGGACATTGGAGGCAAAGGATGCCACGATGATCCGCTTATCCTGAGCGCCCTCAAAAATAGTAAGAAGCGCCTTACCCACCTTCTTTTCAGAGGCGGCAATACCGGGGCGTCCGGCATTGGTGGAGTCGCTCATCAGCAGCAAAACCCCCTCTCTGCCCAGCTCACCGAACCGGGCAAGATCGATGGGACGACCATGGATCGGGGTGGTATCGATCTTAAAGTCGCCGGTATGGACCACCGTACCAATGGGGGTCTTGATGGCAAAGCCGGCAGCATCGGGAATGGAATGGTTGACTTTGATGAATTCCACCTTAAAGCAGCCCCGGGAAACCACTGTACCCGGTTTTGTCTCGATGAGCATGGCGGACTTTTCCATCCGGTGCTCCGCCAGCTTGCGGCGGACCAGCCC
>JAZREO010000133.1:0-27531 GCA_045660845.1 Eubacteriales bacterium | reverse complement strand
AGGGCTTTGAAATAGTCCCGATAGACCCGGTCACCCTGGAGAGAGTTTTCGCTCAAGCCGGTGACGGTCACTTCCCCGCCCAAAAGGTTCAACGCTTCAAAAAAGGCGGCGTTGGAATAATCTCCTTCTACAGTGAGATCCATAGCAGTCCCGGATCCGCCGATGATCTTCAGTTCATCCTCCCCTGCCCAGTCGGCAGAAAAGCCGAATTCATGCAAGGCAGAGAGGGTGAGATCGATATAGGAGCGGCTTTCCACCTTGCCGGTCAGCCGCAGGGTGCTTTCCCCCTCCACAGAGAGCAGCGCCAAGATCATGCCGGTGATAAACTGGCTGCTGACGCTGCCATCCAGGGTATACTCCCCCTTCTGCAATCTGCCGCAGACAGTGATAGCACCATCTTTTCGTGTAAAGGAAAATCCCTTTGCAGCACAAAGTTCTTCATAGACTGTCAAAGGTCGTTCCATCAGTCGCTCACTACCCTTGAGGGTAGCGGGGACACCGGAAAGCAGGCAGAGCGGAACAAAAAATCGCAGGGTGCTGCCGCTTTCCCGGCACAGGAGTTCGCCTTGAGGTATCAGGGGACCACCTCCGCCGACGGTAACGGCATCACCATCGGTGGTGATCTCAACACCAAGCCCACGCAGGCAATCGATGGTCGCCAGGATATCCTGGGAGTATGCGATGCCCCGGACGGTGCTCTCCCCTTTGGCAAGGGCAGCGGCAATGAGATAGCGATGCGCCATGCTTTTGGAGGGCGGTGCCTGGACCATACCCCGGGCGATGCCGGGTAAAATCTTAACTTTCATGGGCGTTCTCCAGTAAAAAATCGATGGCTTCTATGTAACCGTCCGTTCCATGACCGGTGATGGTCTTTTGGCAGGCGGCACGGATATAACTGATCTGACGGAAGTCCTCCCGTTTACTGACATCCGAGATATGGACCTCCACCATGGGCAGTCCCACCGCTTTTGCAGCGTCCAAGATCGCAATGCTGGTATGGGTATAGGCACCGGGGTTGATGACGATGGCATCCATCTTACCATGGGCGCCCTGGATGGCATCCACAAGACCACCCTCATGGTTGGACTGATAGAATTCTACCTCTATTCCTTTTTCCGCACAATGGGTACGGATCTTTTGGAGAAGGGTTTCATAGGTCTCCTTCCCGTAGATGCCCGGTTCACGAATTCCAAGCATATTCAGATTGGGTCCGTTAATTACAAGTAGTTTCATCATTTACATCCTCAATAATTTCTTTGCAGACTTCCGCTAAAACAGATGCCGGAGAGACAATGCAGTCGGCGGTGTCGCAATAGCGCTGATACCGCTCTCGGTAGCGCCGCTCCAGCTGCTCTCGGCTGCTGGAGAGAGGTCTATCGTCGGTGGGGATGATCTCCCCCAGGGGGCGGTCCAAAAAGATCAGCCGTCCATTGCGCTTCAGCTCGCGGATATTCGCGTCCCGCAGGATGGCACCGCCGCCGGTGGCAATGATACAGCCGGTCAAAGGCGCCGCTTGCTCCCGGATGACCAAGCTTTCCAGGTCCCGGAACGCGGGCTCGCCCTCCCGCTCAATGACCTGGGCGGGGGTTGCTCCGGCACGCTCAGTGAGCAGAACATCGGTATCCAGAAATTCCTTTCCCAACTGCTCTGCCAGCAGCCTGCCGACGGTGGTCTTGCCGGAGCCGGGCATCCCGGTCAACACAATATTTTGCTTGGAAGAAAAAAGATCCCGATAGACGGCTTCGATCTTTTCCTCCGCAATTTTCGTATCCAAAAAGAATTCTACTGCAAAGGCAGCCTGCGCCACCAGCATATAAAGTCCGCAGACGGCGTTGATCCCCCGCTCCCTTGCCTGCAAGACCAATTCCGTACGCAGGGGGTTATAGACCGCATCCACCACACCCTCCACCCGGGGATAATCCGACAGTTCCAGGGGAACGGTATGGAGATGGGGATACATCCCGCAGGGGGTGGTATTGATGAGGATCTGCGCATCCCCATGGTGGGTGCGGGCATCCTCATAGGTAATGCCGTCCCTGCCGGAGCGGGAGACGACTAAGATCTCCCGGGCACCCAGATCCGCCGCCACCGCGCGGGCGGTGCGGGAGGTGCCGCCGCTGCCTAAGATCAGAACCTTTTTTCCGGCAATTTCCATACCGGAACGCAGGATGAGGGCACGCATTCCGAAGAAATCAGTGTTGTAGCCATAAAGCTTACCGTCCCGGTTGACGATGGTATTGACTGCGCCGATCTCCTTTGCCTGGGGACTGATCTCGCTGAGATAGGGAATGACATCCTGCTTATAGGGAATGGTCACATTGATGGCAGAGAAGTCCTTCCTCTCCATAAAAGCGCCCAATTCAGCAGGGGTCAGTTCTTTTAGTTCATATGTATAGTCCGCCAGTCGGTGATGGATCTCCCGAGAGAAGCTATGCCCTAATTTTTCACCGATACAACCGTATTTCATGCGTTTCCACCCAAATAATCCGTCCCGAACCGTCCGGTCAGCAGGTCAGCGATGACCATGGCGCAGACGCTGTCTGCCACCACCCGGGCACGGTGGACGATGCAAGGGTCATGCCGCCCCGCGATCTGCAGGGTGGTATTCTCCCCTTTTATAAAATCTATTGTCTTTTGTTCTTGATAGATCGAAGGAGTCGGCTTGATGACGGTACGGATCACCAACGGCATACCATTGGTAATGCCGCCGTTCACGCCGCCGTTACTATTCTTGGTGGTGACGACCTGTTCGTTTTCATAAGCGTAAGGGTCATTGGCCCAGCTGCCCCGCTGGTCTGCCAGGGTAAAGCCATCGCCGAAGGAGACCCCTTTGACAGCGGGAATACTGAACAGTCCATGAGCCAGCAAGCCCTCTACTGTATCGAACCAGGGCTCACCTAAGCCGGCGGGCAGACCGGTGATGACGGTCTCTAAGATACCGCCCACGCTATCGCCCTCCTCTGCCGCCTTTTCGATGGCGGCGCGCATCTTCTCTGCTGCTTCTGCAGAGAGGACCGGGAAGTCCATGCTGTTCAATGCGGTCATATCCGCATCCATCTTTTCAAAGCCCCGGTCATCAATACCGGCGCAGCGGGATATATGAGTCGCAATACGGATGCCCTTCTTTTCCAGAGCGGGGATCAGCAGTCCCCCTGCCGCCACCAATCCGGCGGTGATGCGTCCGCTGAAATGACCGCCGCCCCGATAGTCCTCGAAGCCATGGTATTTGCAGTAGGCAGTATAGTCCGCATGACCGGGACGTGCCTTGGCACGGGTGGCGGAATAGTCCTTAGAGTGCTGGGCAGTATTGGGGATCACGATGCAGACCGGCGTACCGGTGGTAAACCCATTAAAAACCCCGCTTACGATGGTATATTCATCCTGCTCACAGCGAGCGGTGGAGATCTTCCCCGCCGGGCGACGCTTTGCAAGCTGGGCGCGGGTGAATTCCTCATCCACCTTCATGCCGGGGGCAAGACCGTCCATAACAATGCCCAGTCCCTTACCATGACTCTCGCCGAAGATCGTCACAGTGATCTGATTACCAAATGTATTTTTCATACTTTAAAGCACCTCTTCCATGCGCTTTTTTAATGTTTCAAGAGAAATCTTATGCAAGGTAAACTGCCCGATCGCCGGCAGCTCCACGACGGTGATCTCCCCGCCGGACACCTTTTTATCCATTGCCATGGCGGCAATGACCTTTTGCTTATCGTAGGTATAAGAAGTGGGTAGCCCCACCTTTTCCAGGACCTTTCTCAGCCGCTCTCTTGGCTCCGGGTCCGCCATGATCAACATTCCCAGCGCCACACATTCACCATGGTACAGCCCGGAAAGACCGGAGACGGTCTCGATGGCGTGACCGGCGGTATGACCGAAGTTCAGCACCCGGCGCAGTCCCATCTCCTTGGTGTCCTGCTCCACCACATACTTCTTAATGAGGAGGGAACCCTCAATGATCTTATCAAGATTTTGCAAGGGGTCCTTCTGCTCTAAGAATTCAAAAAGCTCCCCATCATTAGTGGCTGCCATTTTGATGGACTCCGCCAGTCCGTTTACGATCTGCCGGGCGGGCAGGGTCCGGAGCACCTCCGGGTCGATGAGGACGCCCTTGGGCTGATAGAAGGCACCGACGATATTTTTATAGCCTTTAAAATCGATAGCGACCTTGCCGCCGATGGAGGAATCCACCTGGGAAAGCAAGGTGGTGGGGACATTATAGAAATCGATGCCACGCATATAAGATGCGGCGGCAAAGCCTGCCATATCACCGGTAACACCGCCGCCCACCGCTACCACGCAGTCGGTCCGGGAAAAGCCTTCCTCCACCAGGCGGGTGAGGAGGGTCTGGTAGGTATCCATATTTTTCTGCTGCTCACCCTCCGGAAAGACCTCGATAAAGGGCATCTTACAGCATTTTGCCACGGTCTTCGCATATTCCGCAGGAACACCGCTATCAGTAACGATCAGCACCTTGCGGTCCAGCTTGAAAAACTGATCCGCCTTGGCGAGAGCGCCTCGCTCCAGCCAGATGTCATAACCATCTGCGCCTAAATTCATGGAAATCTTCATGTTTATCGCTCCAGTTTTTGTTCTTTTTCAAAGGAACCGACTACCTTCAGGTTGCTGCAATGCTGCTTCAGTTCCTCCAGCATCCGCTCACCCTCTTCGCCACTGATATTGCCCTCGCCCTCGGCGAAGAAGTAATATTCCCAGATCAGATCCTTACTGGGGCGGCTTTTGAGGGCACGCAGGTTGAAGCCGGCGTCGCCGATGGCGGAGATGGCTTTACCTAAGCCGCCTGCCTCGTTCTTAACAGTGAAGTTCATAACAAAATAGTTGTCCCGCTGGGGATTGCGGCTGGCGAACCGAGAAAAGACTGCAAAGCGGGTGGTATTGATGCTGCTGGCGTTGATACTCTTATCCAGCACCTTCAGTCCGTACAGTGCCGCTGTCTCCACGCTGGCGATGGCAGCCAGCTCGCGCCGTCCGTCCTCCGCCACCTTCTTGGCGGCAACGGCGGTATTGGTGCACTCATGGGTCTCAAAATCATGGTCCCGGATATACTCGGCGCACTGACCCAGCGCCTGGGGATGGCTGATGACCTCTCGGACATCCCGGACAGAAGCACCCTCCAGCCCCACCAGGTTCTGGACGATCTCCATATCATAAATGCCATTGATAAAGAGGGAGCCAAAAAAGGCAAGATCCATTACCTGGGAGACATCCCCTTGGTAACTATTCTCGATGGGCAGGACGGCGCAGTCACACTCGCCGCTGACCACTGCTCCATAGGCAGCCTTGAAGTCCTTATAGGGGACGGCGGAGCCGTCGGGAAAGATCTTTTTTGCGGCGATATCGGCAAATGCGCCGGGGACGCCGCTATATGCCACTCGCATCCCCTCCATGAGACGGTGCTGATAACTGCGGGAGAGGGACATATTGTACTTCAAGTAATTGACATAATAGGATTTCAGCGTTTCATCCTGCATATACTGGGTATTCTTACGGATGATCTCCTCCTCCCGGGCGGTATCCAGGATGGGAAGCCCATGCTCCTTTTTATGGGCGGCGACCAGTTCCACCGCCCTCATTCTGGCGGCGAACAGGTCCGCCATCTTCTGATCGATCTCGTTGATCTGCTTTCTTGCTTCGTCTAATTTACTCATTTTTGATAATCCTCATAAAGTTTTTCAAAGGCGGGAATTGCCCGCCGGATCTGCTCGGTGGTGACGCAATAGGCGATCCGGACATAACCGGGGCAGCCAAAGGAATCGCTGGGAACCAGCAGCAGTTCATGCTTTTTTGCCTGCTCATAGAAGGCGCCTGCGTCCGGTTCCAGGGCTTTCATAAAGAGATAGAAGGCACCGTCCGGGGGGACTACCTCATAACCGATACGGGTCAACTCCCGCAGCAGCAGCTCCCGGTTTTGGCGGTAGATGCTGAAATCGGAGATCTCGTCCACGCACTGGGCGATGGTAAACTGCAGCAGGCTGGGCGCGCAGACAAAGCCCAGCGCCCGCCCGGCGCCGCAGACTGCGGCGTAAACATCGCCGGCATTTTTCATCGTCGGCGAAACGAGGATATAGCCGATCCGCTCGCCGGGCAGAGAGACTGCCTTACTGAAGGAATAGCAGACCAGGGAATTATCGTAAAACTTGGTGACATAGGGAACCTCCTCCCCATTCCAGACCAGCTTGCGATAGGGTTCATCGGCAATGAGGTAGATGACATGACCGTATTCCCGCTCCTTGGCACGCAACAGCTCTGCCAGCTGCTCAAGGTCAGCGGCAGGGATGATGACGCCGGTGGGGTTATTGGGAGAATTGATGATCAATGCCTTGGTATGGGGCGTGATGGAACGCTCCAGGGCATCAAAATCCAGCTGAAAATCATCTGCTCTGCTGGGGACCACCACCAGCTTGGCGCCGGCGTGCTCCGCAAAGACCCGGTACTCCGGGAAAAAAGGAGCAAAGACGATGACCTCATCCTCCGGCTGGGTAATGGCTGCTAAGGAAATTGTCAGGGAGGCGGCAGCACCGCAGGTCATATAGATCAGGTCGGCGCGGACACCCGCATCAAACTCCCGATTGACGGCATCCGCCATCTTCTGCCGCACCGCCGGGTCGCCGGTGGCGGCAGTATAGCCATGGAGCAGCACCGGGTCGCCCTCGGTCAAGAGCTGCTTCATGGTCTCATCCACCTTGGCGGGAGCGGGAACGCTGGGATTGCCGATACTGAAATCAAAGACATTCTCCGCGCCGATCTCCGCTTTGCGGCGCTTACTATATTCAAATATTTCCCGGATCACCGAGCTTTTTTTGCCCAGCTCCAGCATTTTCTGCGAAAGTTCCATCGCGTTTTTCTCCTTGAAAAAATAAAAAGCCCTACACCCTTCTGCCATCAGTGCACAAGGAATTGCGGGCTTTCTGTTTTGCTTTATCCAGGGCAAACGCCGAAGAGATTCAGCGCTCGCAATCAGAGGCAGACAGAAAGTCCGTGTTACAATAATAAAATCGATTGTACGCTTTCTTCATTTCTGCCGTCCTTTCATAAAAAAATATTACGAACATTATAATCCTCTTTTCCCGCATTTGTCAAGGTTTTCAGGGAAAAAAATACAAAAAGTGCGTCATTGACGCACTTTTTCCCAGCTTTTATTTTCTGCGGTCGGGGACTTTTTCGGTTTCCCTGAGGTGATTGGTCAGCAATGCCAGGGACGCTGATAGATTTTCATAGTGGACCTTGACGCCCTGCGGCACATTCAGCGGCATGGGAGCAAAGGACCAGATGGAACGGATCCCGCAGGCGACCAGCCGGTCACAGACCTCCTGGGCGGCGGACTTGGGTACGGTAATGATCCCCAGCTCTGCCGGCTGCTGCTCACAAAACTCCTCCAACTTTTCTAAGGATAGAATGGGTCTGCCCGCTGCCTGGGTGCCGATCACAGCAGGGTCGGTATCAAAACCGGCGGCAATATACAGCCCAAAATCGGAAAAGCCTTCCTGCTTCATCAGCGCCCGCCCCAGCTCTCCTGCGCCCACAACGATGGCGCGGTAGAGGGTATTATATCCCAAAAAGTTTTCCAGCGTCCGGATCAGCTCCGCCACCACATAGCCGGTCTTTGGTCGTCCGGCGGAACCGCTGGCATGGCGCAGCTCCTTGCGGACCAGCACCTCCCCCAGTCCCAGTTCATTGGCAATGGTGGTGGCAGAGATGCGGGTGACCTCCTGGGGTAATTGTTTCAGATAATAAAGATATAATGATAATCTTCTGAAAACCGTTAAGGTTAGATTCATTGCATTTTCGCCCCCTTCCCACTATTCATGAGAAACCGTATCCTTCATGATCCTCGGGACACGCTTGCCGATTCCGCAGATCAATTCATAATGGATGGTGCCAAGTTGCTCTGCAAGATCGGTAGGATCAATGCCACCGCCCATTAAGATCGCCTCATCTCCCGCCTTGCAGGGGATTCCGGTTACATCTACTACCATCTGATCCATGCAAATATTACCAAGAATAGGAGCAGGATGACCGCCGATCAAAACGGTACCCTTTCCGGAAAGGGCGCGGGGATAGCCATCGGCATATCCGGCGCTCAAGGTGGCGACCCGCATGGTGCGGGCGGTGGTATACCGCCGCCCATAGCTGATGTCCCGTCCGGCGGGCAGTTCCTTGACAAAGGAGATGAGGGTCTTGACCGTCATTGCCGGGCGATAGGGATTTTTTCGTCCGCCCGGCTCCAAGCCATAAAGGACGATCCCCGCCCGAACCATATCCAAATGATATTTGGGGTCCAGAAAAGCACCGGCACTATTGGCAGCGTGGCAAAGAGGACAAATTCCAGCCTCCGCCAAGAGATCCCGCACCTTTAAAAAGCGCTCCAGTTGGGCTTCGGTATAGTCCTCCTGCCCATCGGTATCCGCTACGGAAAAATGGGTAAACAGCCCTTCCAATTCAATGCCGGGCAGTCCGGCGACTGCCTTGACCGCCTCCGCCGCCATTTTAGAATCAAAGGCATCAAAGCCAATCCGCCCCATGCCGGTATCCAATGCTGCATGGACCCGGATCTTGCAACCTGTCTGCTCCCCGGTACGGCTCAGTCGCTCTGCATCTTCCATGGAAAAGACCGTCTGGCTAAGCTGCTGCTCTGCCAGGATGGGAAATTGCTCCTTAGGGGTATAACCTAAGATCAAAATCGGCTTTTGGATCTCCATCCGGCGCAGTTCCATCGCCTCCTGCAGGCAAGATACACCGAAGAAGTCCGCGCCAAGGTCGGTAAGATACGGGGCAACATGCTCCACGCTATGACCATAGGCATCCGCCTTGACCACCGCCATGATCTTGACCCCATCCCCCACCTGACGGCGGACGGTATGATAATTTTCAGCGATGGCAGAGAGGTCGATCTCCGCCCAAGTTCTCTTAAAGTAATTCATGCTCCAGCTCCATCCAGACATCATTTATCGTTTGGGCGATCTGCTCCGGCTGCAGGGCGCGGACACTATGGGTCTTGGTCGCTATATGCGCCGCACGATTATGCAGATATACTCCGGTCTTGGCGGCATCAAAAGCGTCGCCGCCGCCCGCAAGCAGTCCGGCGATCAAACCCGCCAGCAGATCCCCGCTGCCGCCCTTTGCCAATGCGGAGCAGGGGGCGGAAAGGATCTCGGTGCGGTGCCCGTCAGTGACCACAGTCGCCGCATCCTTCAATACTAAAATGATATGATACTTTGCGGCAAATTCTTCCGCAAGGACGATCCGATTTTTCGCCACCTCATCCACCGATAGACCAGAGAGGTTGGCAAACTCGCCCATATGAGGGGTCAGCACCGTACCCCGGCGGGGAGAAAGTTGCCCCTTTAAGTGCCAAAGACCGTCGCCGTCCACCACCAGGGGGCAGCCGCAGTCCCAAAGTTTTTTCACTTCGTCCGCAGCGGCTACGCTGCGTCCCAGACCGCTGCCGATCAAGTAGGAATCGCACTGCAGCGGAAACAGATCGGTATCCGCACGCAGGATCGGTCCGTAAAATTTTGCCGCGGCAGCGCGGCGCGCCTCCTCCGGCAGATAAGCATAAACCAGTCCGGCTCCGCTATTCAATGCGCCGGCAATGCTCAGGGCGGCGGCGCCGGGATATTCCGGTGCACCCACCCGCAGTCCGACGGTGCCGTAGCTCGTCTTATGCCCCCATTCATGGCGCGGGGGCAGGACGGGGCGCAGGGTACTGCGGGTAATCTCCGCTGCATAGCCCTGCGGGATTCCAATATCCGCCAGCACCACCTCACCGCAGTCGGCGAGCAGGTGGCAGGGCTTTTTGAAAGCAAAGGTGACAGTCAGCACCGGGCGCAGAGTGCCGGGTGAGCAGACTCCGCTCATGCCGTCCATCCCGCTGGGCAGGTCGATGGCGACCACCGGAGCGGTAACCTTAGAAAGCAGATCCTGCACCTCAGAGGGCAGGGTCCCATGAAAGCCGGTACCGAAGATGCCGTCCACCACCAAGGGATAGCCGGCGGGGTCGGCGACAAAGGGGATCCCCATTTCCTTGCATTTCTCATAGTAATAAGCGCAGTCGGGGGAACGCTCCTCCCCGCCCACCGGCAGGATCGCCGGGTGATACATGGGGTGAAGCAAACAAGCCAAGGCATAGGCGTCGCCGCCATTATTACCGGGTCCTGCAAGCAGCAGCACCCGCTCATAGCCCTGGGAATCCATCAAGCGAGAAATTTCCCGATAAAGGGCTTCCGCCGCGTTCTGCATCAGCCGGAGAGAAGAAAACAATCCATCCTCCACCGTCCGAAGATCCATATTCTTCATTTCACCGGGGGTGACGATCTTCATAGAAGTTTTCCCCTTGCCCGGGTAGCAAAGACATCCAATACCGCCCAGGTGGGCTGAAAGAGGATGCAGACTTTTTCGCCTTTTTCGTCCTGGGTGATCCAATAGTATGCCGGTTCCTCCCCCTGGTTGGAGAGGAAGGAGCGGATCTTTTGCTGACCCTTGGGCATCTTTTCAACCGGACCATAAGAAACAGTCTTGGCAATATCTGCCTTCATCAGTTCCCGGCGGCGCTCCTTATTGATGATCTTGGAAAAGGTGATCTCGTTCTCCAAGAGTGAATATTCCAGCTCATAATTGAAAGAAAGAAACAGCCGGTAGGCAAGATAGCAAAGCCCGGCGCAGAGCAGAATACCGATGGCACCCAGATACATGATCAGAAAGATCCCCAAAAACATCGGCGCCAGGGTATAGGCGATCCGCTTGACATGATCCAGCGGTTTCATTTTGTATGGCAGGCTGTATTCAATAAAGTTTTCCATATTACAGGGACCCTCCCAAATTTTCATTACATAATATTTTATCACAGGTTTATCACATTTTCAATATAACATTCTTTTAAAAAACTATTGATTTTCTGAAATTACTATGTTAAAATCATTCTAAACGCATTGAACGGGCGTCAAAGATCCTGTTTTTCCGGCGAAAGAGAAAAGGTGTCATCGGCTGAAAGCACCTTAGCACAGGCGCAGGATTTATCTTCAACCCGGGAGCGGTGCTCTCCGAAAGAGCGACGGTTGCCTGCCGTTATCGGGCGCAAGAGTGCCGGAGGAAACTTCGGAATCTGGGTGGTAACACGGGTACATTATAGTCCTCGTCCCTATTTGGGACGGGGCTTTTTTATTTGGAGGTTAATGTTTATGAAAGAAAAACTGGAAGCGCTGCGCCAAGAAGCGCGGGCGCAACTGGAAAAATGCAATACCGCTGCGGAGCTGGAAGCCCTGCGGGTCCGGTATTTAGGTAAAAAGGGTGAGCTGACCGCCCTCCTCAGGGGCATGGGTGCCTTAGCCCCCGAAGAACGCCCTAAGATGGGTGCTCTTGTCAACGAAGCTCGGGGCGAGATCGAAGCCGCCATGGAAGAAAAGGTCGCGGCTTTGGAGCAGGCGGAGTTGGATCGCCGGCTGCAGGAGGAGCAGCTGGATGTGACGGTCCCCGGCGTCTCGGCGCCTATGGGCAAAAAGCATCCCCTCTCCCAGGTCCTCGATGAGATCAAGGACATTTTCCTGGGCATGGGCTTCCAGATCGCTACGGGTCCCGAGGTGGAGCTGGATCACTATAACTTTGAGGCGCTCAATATGCCCAAGAACCACCCCGCCCGGGATACTCAGGACACCTTCTACATTACAGAGAACATTCTGCTGCGGACTCAGACCTCCCCCATGCAGGTGCGGGTCATGGAAAAGCAGCAGCCCCCCATCAAGGTCATTGCACCGGGGCGGGTGTACCGCTCCGATGAGGTGGATGCCACCCATTCCCCCCTCTTCCATCAGATCGAGGGTCTGGTGGTGGACAAGGGCATCCGCATGAGCGACCTGAAGGGGACTTTGGAATTATTTGCCAAGCGGCTTTACGGCGAGGAGGCGGTGGTACGGTTCCGTCCCCATCACTTCTCCTTTACCGAGCCGTCCGCCGAGATGGACATCCGCTGCTTCTCCTGCGGCGGTAAGGGATGCCGCCTTTGCAAGGGTGAGGGCTGGATCGAGATCTTAGGCGCCGGGATGGTGCATCCCAAGGTCCTTGCGGGCTGCGGTATCGATCCCGAGGAATACAGTGGCTTCGCCTTCGGTCTTGGCTTGGAGCGTATCGTCATGCGGCGGTACAATATCGACGATCTCAGACTGTTCTTTGAGAACGATCTTCGGTTCTTAGAGCAGTTTTAAGGAGGGACGAACATGAATGTAACAAAAGGCTGGCTGGCTGACTTCGTTGAACTTAATGAATCGCCCGCCGATATTGCAAAAGATATGACCATGAGTGGCTCCAAGGTGGAAACCTTCAGCTGCTGGAACGATAACATCAGCCGGGTGGTTGTGGGTCACCTCTTAGAGGTGGTTCCCCATCCCGACTCCGACCATCTGCAGATCTGCCAGGTGGATGTGGGCGAAAGTGAGCCGGTGCAGATCATCACCGGCGCCCAGAACATCAAGGTGGGTGATTATGTCCCCGCCGCGCTGGATAATAGCCTGCTGCCGGGTGGCATTAAGATCAAAAAGGGCAAGCTCCGGGGGCTCCCCTCCAACGGGATGCTCTGCTCCCTTGGCGAGCTGAACCTGACGGTCGGCAACTTCCCCGAGTGCATTGAGGACGGCATTATGATCCTCCCCGGAGAATACAAGCCCGGCACGCCCATCGACGAAGCCCTGGGGCTTCAAGATCCCATGATCGAATTTGAGATCACCCCCAACCGCCCCGATTGCCTTTCGGTCATCGGTCTGGCAAGAGAGACTGCCGCCACCTACCGGCGTCCCTTCCGTAAGGCTACCCCTGAATTTCATGAAGATGCCGATGATAAGATCGAGAATTATCTCTCTGTGACGGTGGAAGAGCCGGTGGCTTGCCCCCGGTACAGTGCAAGGGTCGTCAAGAATGTCAAGATCGGTCCCTCTCCCTTGTGGCTCCGCAACCGCCTTTATGCGGTAGGTGTCCGTCCCATCAACAATGTGGTCGATATTACCAACTACGTCATGCTGGAGTACGGTCAGCCCATGCACGCCTTTGATTACCGCACCATCCGCGGTAAGGAGATCCGGGTCCAGATGGCGGGCGACAACGAAAAGTTCACCACTTTGGATGAGCAGGAGCGTACGCTTCAGTCCTCCATGCTGACCATTGCCGACGGCGAAGGCACCATCGCCATCGCCGGTATCATGGGCGGTCTCAACAGTGAAATCGAAAACGACACCACCACCATCGTTTTTGAGTCCGCCAACTTTGACGGCGTGACCATCAGAAAAGCGTCCCGGGCGCTGGGTCTTCGGACCGATGCTTCCTCCCGCTATGAGAAGGGTTTGGATCCTGTCATGGTAGAGGGCGCTCTGAACCGGGCCTGCGAGCTGGCAGAGCAGTTGGCAGGCGGTACGGTGGTCAGTGGCGTTCTGGATGTCAACAACGACACCCGCAAGCCCCGCACCATCACCCTGCGTCCCGACCGGGTCAATGCCTTCCTGGGCACCGAGATCTCGCCTGCTTTCATGAAGGACTCCCTGACCATGCTGGAGTTCGGTGTGGACGATAGCAAGACCCCCTGGGAGATCACTGTCCCCTCCTTCCGAGATGACGTGGAGGGCGAAGCGGACTTGGCGGAGGAGATCGTCCGGCTCTACGGCTACGACAACATCCCCACCACCTTAGTCCATATGGCAACCACGCAGGGGATGCTGACCCCCGCCCAGAGTCTGCAAAAGACCTTGAACGAAACGGCTCTTGCCTGCGGGTACAGCGAGATCTGCACCTATAGTTTCATCAGTCCTAAGGTCTACGATAAATTGCTGCTGCCGGCAGATAGTCCCTTCCGCCGGTCTGTTACCATCTCCAATCCTTTGGGTGAGGACACCAGCGTCATGCGGACCACCGCCATGGGCAGTATGCTTTCCACCCTTGCCACCAACTACAACAACCGCAACTTAGAAGCGCGACTCTTTGAGCCTGCCACCACCTATACCTACACCGGGGCAGATACCCTGCCCTACGAGCAGGTGGAATATCTCCTGGGCTGCTACGGCAAGAGTGAGAGTTTCTACACCTTAAAGGGCGCTGTGGAGCAGCTTTTGAAAGCCGCCGGACTGCCCCTTACCGAGGTAGAGTTCAGTCCCAAGAAGGACTGCCCTGTCCTCCATCCGGGCAAGGCGGCAGTCATCACCTATCAGGGTGAGGTTTTAGGTCTTATGGGCGAGGTTCATCCCCTCATCCCCGGGCAGTTTGATCTTCCCGAGGGCGTTTGGATCGCCAACCTCTATTTTAATAAGATCTTGGAAGCAGTAAAGCCTGCTAAGGAATATCATCCTCTGCCCAAGTTCCCCGCCACCACTCGGGACCTGGCGTTCGTCTCAGAAAAGAGTCTGACTGTCGGCGCCATGGAGAAGGTCATCCGTGAAAAGGGCGGCAATATCTTAGAGAGCGTCACCCTCTTTGATATCTACGAGGGCAAGCAGATCGCTGCCGGTATGAAGAGCGTGGCATTCAACCTCACCTTCCGGGCGGCAGACCGCACCTTAAGCGACGAGGAGATCGATAGCAAGGTCAAAAAGATGATCGACGGCATCGTAGCTCTGGGCGCAACCTTAAGAGCATAACACCAAAGCGGCAGATTTTTTCTCTGCCGCTTTTTTCTATTTTTAATAATTTTTTGCTTGTATTCTTATAGATATCGTAGTATAATAGTTCTATAATTTGATTAATAGGAGGTTATAACGATGCTGGAAGAAACTTTGTCCTTTAAGATCAAAAAGGATGAGAAGCTGGAGATGAAGGAAGTGCTGACAGCGGTGTACGACGCGCTCAAGGAAAAAGGCTATAACCCCCTCAATCAGATCGTCGGTTATATCCTCAGCGAGGACCCCACCTACATCACCAACCACAATAATGCCCGGGCGCTGATCCGTAAGATCGACCGGGATGAGCTTTTGGGCGAATTGGTGAAATTCTATCTGGAAAACTAATAGAAAGCCGCCCGCGGGCGGGTTTTATTTTTTAAAAAAGGAGTTCCCTTATGAACATTCAAGAAGCAGACAAAATCGCCCTGGAGCGGATCGCTCCAGCGGTGAAGGCGGCGGAGGAGGTCGCCTTTTATACCACCAACCGGGTATTGGATGCCTTCCGTGCCGAGCGGGTCAGCGAAACTCATTTCGCCGGCTCCACCGGATACGGATACGGAGACCGGGGACGGGATACCCTCGATAAACTCTTTGCCCGCGCCTTAGAGGCGGAGGACTGCCTGGTCCGCCCGCAGTTTATCTCCGGTACCCATACCCTGACTGTTGCCCTTTTCGGAGTCCTGCGCCCCGGCGACCTGATGCTGGCGGTAACCGGCAAGCCCTATGATACCTTAGACGAGGTCATTGGTCTTTCCGGCAACGATGGGGACGGATCCCTCCGGGACTTCGGCATCGGCTACCGGCAGGTGGAATTAAAGGACGGCGGCATCGATTATGATGCAGTGGAAGCGGCGTTAAAAGACCCGGCGGTCAAGATGGTCTTTGTCCAGAAATCCAAGGGGTATCAGAATAGACCCACCCTCTCCTCTGTGGAGATCGGAAAGCTGGCGCATTTTGTTCATGACATCCGCTCGGAGGTCATCGTCATGGTAGATAACTGCTACGGCGAATTCTGCGAGATGCACGAACCTACATATTACGGCGTGGACCTGATGGCGGGCTCCCTCATCAAAAACCCCGGCGGCGGCATTGCTCCCACCGGCGGCTACATTGCAGGGCGAAGCGACCTCATCGAGCAATGCGCCTTTCGCCTGACCTCCCCCGGTATCGGGCGGGAAAGCGGCTGCACCCTCAGTGTACTGAGAGAACTGTATCAGGGCTTGTTCTTAGCGCCCCATACGGTTCTGCAAGCGAAAAAGACCGCCATGTACGCAGCGGCGATGTTTGACCAGATCGGCTGTCCCACCGCTCCGGCGGCGGAGGATCCCCGCTATGATATCATCCAGACCATTGCCCTGGGCAGTCCTGAGGGTCTGCTGGCGTTTTGCAAGGGCATCCAATCCGGTTCGCCGGTGGACAGCTTTGTTACCCCCGAGGCATGGGATATGCCCGGCTACGATGCGCCGGTAGTAATGGCGGCGGGTGCATTCGTTATGGGCGCGTCCATTGAACTTTCTGCAGACGGACCCATGAAACCGCCCTACACCGCCTTCATGCAGGGTGGTCTCACCTTTGAGAGCGGACGCCTGGGAATCATGCGTGCTTTTGAAGAAATGAATTAAAAAAAACATAAATAAAAGGCATCCCAAAGGATGCCTTTTATTTATTCTTCAATCGTTTCTACTTTGATTAAATTCGTATTTCCCGATTCACCGTTGATGATACCGCCGGTGATGACTACCGTATCACCCGACTTTAAGCCGAGGGCTTTTTGCGCCTCGGTCTTGGCTTCCTCAAAGAGGTCGCCCAGGTTGGTGACCAGGGTGCCCAGCACCGGGGTAACGCCCCAGGAGAGGGCTAATTTCCGCCAGGTACGCTCATTGGCAGTCAGCCCCACAATATCCACAGGACTGCGGAAGCGGGAAACCATCCGAGCGGTCATTCCGGAAAGGGAGCAGACGATGATCGCCCGAGCCTCCAGATCCATCGCCATACCGCAGGCGGAATGGGAGATGGCGTCTACCGGATTTTTGATGATAAACTGATTGGTATAGAAGCGCTTGCCGTAGGAGATATTCTGCTCCGTCTTTTCGGCGATCCGCGCCATGGTCTCTACTGTACGGACAGGATATTTTCCCGCCGCTGTTTCCCCGGAAAGCATGATGGCACTGGTACCGTCATACACCGCATTTGCCACATCGGAGATCTCCGCACGGGTAGGACGGGGGTTCTGGATCATGGATTCCAGCATTTCGGTAGCGGTGATGGTCCGCTTGCCCAGCCTACGGCAGGTATTGATGATCCGCTTCTGGATGGCGGGCAGCTCCTCAAAGGGGATCTCTACCCCCATATCGCCCCGGGCGATCATGATGCCGTCGCTCTCCTGGCAGATCTCCTCGATATTATCCACCCCCGACTGGTTTTCGATCTTGGCGATAAGGTCGGTATTGGCGCAGCCGTTGGCGCGGATAAACTTCCGCACATCCATCAGATCCTGCCGACAGGAAACAAAGGAGCAGGCGATAAAGTCCACCCCATGGCGGATGCCGAAGAGGATATCCTCCTTGTCCTGGGCGCTGAGGTAAGGCTGCTTGAGGGTCTTATTGGGAAAGCTCATGCTCTTGCGGTCCGAGAGTACCCCGCCGATCTCCGTACGGCAGAGGATATCATTGCCCCGGATCTCCTCCACCCGGAAGGCGACCAAGCCGTCGTTGACCAGGATGCGGTCGCCGGGCGCAAGTTCATGGACCAGCTGCTTATAGCTGACCGAGACCCGATGCTCGTCCCCCTCCACCTCATCGGTGGTGAAGGTAAAGGGAGCACCATCCGGTACGGTGACGCTGCCCTTCTCAAAGGTCTTGATACGAAATTCAGGACCCTTGGTATCCAGCAAAATAGCAATGGGCATCTGAAGCTTTTCCCGCACCTTTTTGATGAGGGCGATCCGCTCTGCCTGCTGCTCATGAGTACCATGGGAAAAGTTCAACCGTGCCACATTCATCCCCGCCCGGCACATGGCGATAAGGGTCTCTTCGTCCGAGGACGCGGGACCAATGGTACATACGATTTTTGTTTTTCTCATTTTGATCCTCCGCTGGGAATATTTACAGAGTCTTGAAAAGGTCGGTAAATGCCTTGGCGTTCTGCTCCGTCTTTCCCTTGGAAAAGACCGCAGAGCCGGCAACAAAGACATTGGCGCCCGCAGCTGCCGCTACCGGCAGGTTTTCCAGGTTGATCCCGCCGTCCACCTGGATATGGTAGGAAAGACCAAACTCCTCCCGCATATCCCGGAACCGGGAGACCTTCGGCATCATATCTGCCATAAATTTCTGACCGCCGAAGCCGGGCTCCACCGTCATAACAAGTACCATATCGCAAAGGTGCAGATAGGGCTTGAGAGCATCTGCCGGGGTCTTGGGCTTGACCGAGATCGCAAACAGTTTGCCCGCACCATGGACCTCCGCTGCAATCTCTTCGATCCGGTCCGTCGCCTCCACATGAACGCAGATCAGATCTGCGCCGGCGGCTAAGAAGTCCTTTACATACCGTTCCGGGCGGTCGATCATCAGGTGGACATCAAAAAATGCGTCGCTGACCGGGCGCAGACCCTGGATGATGCAGGGACCGATGGACATATTGGGGACAAACTGACCGTCCATCACATCCATATGCAGCCATTCAGCACCGCCTCTGACAGCGGCAGCGGTATCCTCTCCCAGCCGGGCAAAGTCCGATGCAAGGATCGAGGGTGATAAGATATATTTCATCGTTATGACCTCCTAAAAGAAATAAGCACTGCAACGGCAATAAACCGCTGCAGTGCCTTTAATGTCTTCTTAATCTTCCAGCTTCTGCACCAGCTCGATCAGTGCAGTAACCGCAGCCTCTTCATCCGCACCGTCGGCAAGGATGGTGATATCGGTGCCTTTGATGATTCCTAAGGACAAAATGCCCAGCAAACTCTTGGCATTGATCCGGCGGCTGCCGATCTCCACCCAGATAGAGCACTTGAACTCATTTGCCTTCTGGATGAAAAAGGTAGCGGGACGGGCATGCAGCCCTACGCTGTTTGTAACCGTTACGGTCTTGGAAAACATAGGAGAACCCCCTGAATAACAAATTTTGTTAGTATTATATTAACGGAAAATTTACCGTTCGTCAAGATGCACCGTGCACTTTTGTATGTTTCACTAAATCGTCGATTTATCCCGGTTCATTTTTAGTTATTTTACTTTGTTTTTAAGGGTTTTTAGGAGGGAACGCAGCTCTTTTGAGCCGGTCAGCCATAGGATCAGAGCGTAGACCAGAAGCCCCGCGACCAGTCCCGCCGCAAGCCCCGCCAGGGTACCCAAAGTGCCGTCAACTGCTTTTTCTACTATTATACGCAATTCCCGGGCGGTTATGAAAAGTCCCATCGAACCGACGATATCCCGTCCGACGCTCAGCACCAAGCCCCGGTTCAGGACGCCGGGAGTGGCGCGGGCGGTGAAGATCAGCAGCATTACTGCCATCACTACCGCGGCGGTGACAGTGCCCAGCGCCAGTCCGTAGGCGCCCATATACCGCACCGAAAGCAGCGACACCCCCAGGTTGACCGCCACGCCGATAAAGGCGGCGATCACCGGTAGTTTGACCTTCTGCATGGAATAAAAGTATTTATTGAGAATTTCCTGGTAGGAATAGAAGATCATGGCAACGCAATAGATCGCAAGCAGCAGCCCTACTTGCTGAGTGTCCTCGGCGGTGAAGCTGCCCCGTTCATATAAAAGACGGATCAGCGCCTTGCTATTGCCGCCGATAAACGCCATCATGGGCAGGACGATGGCAGAGATGGAGCCCAGCATACTGCCGCAGATCCCCTTTGCCGCCTCGGTATCCCCTCGAGCAAAGCAGCGGCTCATCTCCGGGAAAAAGAGGTTGGTCAGGCAATAGGAGAAGATGCCGGAGACGATGAAATAAGCCTGGTAAGCGTAATGGACCGAGGAAAGGACCCCCTCCTCCAGGGAGGAGCCGATATTGGTGGAGATGAGCTGGTTGATGGGCTGCGCCAGCGCCGCAACGAACAGCGGCAGGGTCAGCGCCAGTACCCGGCGGATATCCGGAGAGCGGAGATCCAGGGCAAAAGAATAGCGGAATTTTTTCCTATATAAATAAGGAAGCAAAAATAACAGCTGCGCCAGCCAGCCGACAGTAAAGGCGGCACCCAGACCATAGAGCCCAAAATACCGGTCCAGCACCAGGAAATAGACCACCATCACCAGATTGGAGATGAGGGAGATCAAGGCAGGCCCTGTAAATTCCCCATAGGACTGCAGAATTCCAACAAAGACATATACCCCCGCCGCGATAAATACCACCGGCATGATGATCCGGATCAGTACCACCGCATAAGAAAGCGCTTCCCCGGAAAGTCCGCTGGCGACCAGCTTTAAGGCAAATTTGGGGAAGATCATTCCCAGCGCCGCAATGGCGGCGGCGATGAGAGAGATGATATTAAAGAAGTTGCTGCCGAACCGGTCCGCCTCCTCCCGGCTGGAATTGGCGAGCTTATCGTTAAAGACCGGCACAAAGGCGGATACAATGGCGGCGGAGAGGGTAATATCAAAGAGATTCAGCGGCAGGGAGCTGGCGGCATTGAAGGCATCGGTCATGGCGCTGACACCGTAGTGCTGCGCCAGCAGCATATTGCGGACCATCCCTAAAACCTTGGAGAGCAGCACCGCCGCCACCAGGATCAGATAGGTTCCCACCGTTCCTCTTTTTTTCATGTTTTTCACCTCTTTTTTTGCAAATAACGACTCTTTTCCGGCTTGAAAAAATGACATAATTTTATTTCCGTTTTTTCCCACAACCGGTTTTATGCACATTATCAACAGAGTTTTGGACAGACAAACCTCGCATTTCTGCGGTTTTTTACAGTTTTAACAAGGTTTTGAACAGCCTTATTCCCTTGGGCTGTTGAATAATTTAGTTAACATAATTGATTTTCAATGGAGTAAGCGGAAAGGGCATTGAGGTCCAACGGGGCGGTGTTGCCCGCCTGATATTCATAGTAACCCTGGGCGCCTACCATAGCGCCGTTGTCCCCGCAGAGGGAGAGAGGCGGCATATAAAGCGTCTGGTCGGGGTCCTTCCCTGCCAAGAGCTTTTCCCGCAGCATGGAATTGGCGCTGACCCCGCCGGCAATGACCAGCGTTTTCTGACCGTATTCCCGGGCGCAGCGCAGAAAATTCTCCGCTAAAATGCCGGTGATGGCATCGCTATAGGAGGCAGAGATATCGGGGATATTCAATTCCTCCCCCTTTTGCTTAGCGTTATGGACGAAGTTCACAATGGCAGTCTTGACGCCGGAGAAACTGAAATCATAAGGATCATCCTTAAAATGGACCCGGGGGAACTTCATGGCGCGGGGGTTCCCTTCCTTTGCCACCCTGTCCATATGCACGCCGCCGGGGTACCCGAGACCCAAGACCCGGGCGCCCTTATCAAAGGCTTCGCCTGCGGCATCGTCCTTGGTGCGCCCCAAGATCTGATAATCTGTATAGTCCTTGACCAGGACGATATGGGAATGTCCGCCGCTGACCACCATCGCCAGAAAGGGAGGTTTGAGGTCGGGATAAGCCAGGTAATTTGCCGCCACGTGCGCCCGGATATGGTGCACCGGGATGAGGGGTAAGTTTCGAGCATAAGCATAGCCCTTGGCGAAATTCAACCCCACCAAGAGCGCTCCAATCAGTCCGGGGGCGGCGGTCACCGCCACCGCGTCCAGATCCTCCTCGGTCAAACCGCTCTGGCGGATACATTCCTCCGTCAGCTGAGAGATCTTTTCGATATGATAACGGGAGGCGATCTCCGGCACCACCCCGCCATAGATACGATGGACATCGATCTGGGAGAACACCACATTGGAGACGATCTCCCGTCCGTCCCGGACGATGGCGACTGCTGTTTCGTCGCAGGAACTTTCAAAACTTAAGATATTCACGCTTGGACCTCCAGACAATAGACCAGCCCATCCTCAAGGGGCTGCTGATAATAGCTCCGGCGGACGCTGATCTGCCGAAAGCCGAACTTTTCATATAAACGCCGGGCGGGGGTATTGGAGGCACGCACCTCCAGAAAGAGGGTCAACCCTCCCTGCTGACGGAACGCCTCGATGAGGGCATTCAACAAAGCGCTGCCCACGCCTTTACGGCGCTGATCGGGGTCCACGCCCACCGTCAGGACGTCCCCCTGCTCAAAACTCTGCTGCAAGCCGCAGCAGCCCAAAAACTGCTCCCCCTCATAGGCGGTGAAGAACAGCCGTGAGGGATCCCGGAGGGACGCATAAAAATCCTCCTCCGACCAGCACTCCCCGGAAAACAACCGCCCATCCAGGGCAGCGGCGGCGGGAACATCCTCCGCCGTCATTTTACTTACAGTCATACCAGCTCTCCCCCCGGGCGACCTCCGCCAGCATGGCGACCTTCAGGTCGGCGGCGCCCTCCATCTCCCGGCGCAAAAGTAGCGCCGCCCGCTCAGCATCGGCGCGGGAGGCTTCGATGATAAGTTCATCATGAACCTGCAGGATCAGGTGGGCGTCCAGTTTTTCACGCCTAAGCGCCTGATACACCCTTACCATGGCGATCTTAATAATATCGGCAGCAGTCCCTTGGATGGGTGTATTCAATGCCACCCGCTCCCCAAAGGAACGCTGGATGAAGTTTGACGATCTCAGCTCCGGTAGATAGCGGCGGCGGGCAAAGAGGGTGGTGACATAGCCGTCCTTTTTCGCCTGCTCCACGATCCCCGTCATATAGCTTTTGACGCCGCTGTATTTTTCTAAATACTGGTCAATATATGCCCGTGCTTCCTTTTTGCTGACTCCGATATCCCCCGCTAAGGAAAAATCGGAGATGCCGTAGACGATACCGAAATTGACTGCCTTGGCATGGCGGCGCATCTCCGGGGTCACCATAAATGCCGGCACGCCGAAAACAGTGGCGGCGGTGACGGTATGGATATCCTCATTTTCCCGGAAGGCGCGGATCATCGTCTCATCACCGGCGATATGCGCCAGCACCCGCAGCTCGATCTGGGAATAGTCCGCGTCCAGCAGCAGATGGTCCCCATCCTTCGCCACGAACATTCTGCGCAATTCTCTGCCCAAGGCGTCCCGCACCGGGATATTCTGCAGATTGGGCTCGGAGGAGGAAATGCGACCGGTCTGGGTAATGGTCTGGTTATAGGTGGTACGGATCCGTCCGTCCGGCCGGATCAGCTTCAATAGCCCCTCGCCGTAGGTGGAGCGAAGCTTGGCATATTTGCGGTACTCTAAAATTTTCGCCACGATCGGCTCGTCCTTGAGCTTTTCCAGCACCTCTGCATTGGTGGAATAGCCGGTCTTGGTCTTTTTTCCGCCCTTCAACCCCATCTTGCCGAACAAGATCTCTCCCAACTGGCGGGGAGAATTGAGATTGAACGACTCCCCTGCCAGATCGATGATCTCCTTTTCCAGGGCGGCGATATGCGCCGCCAGCTCCTCGGTATAGGCAGCAAGGCGATCCCGCTCCACTGAGAAGCCCCGCTCCTCCATATCCGCCAGCACGACGGTGAGGGGGAATTCCACCTCATAGAGCAGTTTTTCCTGTCCTTGCTCCCGGATCCGCTGCAAAAGGGCATCGCACAATTCCGGCAGCGCCGCCACGCAATCCTCGGGGGTCTCCGCAGTGCGTCCGGTATATTCTTTTAATAAGTGGGGCAGGTCGTACTTATCGCCGGGGTCGGCAACATATGCCGCCACCATACAGTCAAAATAAGGCTCCCCCTCATAGTCCATGCCATAGAACCCCTTGGCATCGTAGGTATAGATCTGATCTGCTTGATCCAGCAGTCTTTCTCCGTCCGCCATACGGATCACCTTGCCTTGATAATGGACATAAAAAGCATCGGTGCGGATAAAATACAGCGGATGAGCCTTGAAATATTCCAGATAGTCGGCGGCTTTGCCCTCCAATCGGTCGGGGGCTTCGATCCGTTCCGCCTCTTTTAGTTCAAAGAGGTTGATGATGCTGGATAATTCTAAATCCTCCAGCAGTCCAATAAGGGCGGAAACATCAAATTCCGCCACCTTCATGGCGTCTGCACTGAGGTCAAGGGGCACCTCCCGGCAGATCTTCGCCAGATCATAGGAGAGATACGCCGAGTCCTTGCCGTTTTCCAGCTTGGTGCGCAAAGCGGGCTTGATCTCCCCCAGATGGGCATAGACTTCGTCCAGGGAGCCGTACTGACGGATGAGATCGAGAGCCCCTTTTTCCCCGATACCGGGGACGCCCTTAATATTATCGGAGGTGTCCCCCTGGATGGATTTGACATCGATGAGCTGATGGGGCGCAAGACCATACTTTTCCTTGATCGCCGCTTCATCATAGATCTCCATCTCGCTGGCACCGGCGCGGGTGACCGGCATCAGGATCCGCACCCCCGGGTCGGCAAGCTGAAAATCGTCCCGGTCTCCGGAGACGATATCACATTCAAACCCCTGCTCCCGGCAGAAGCGGCTGACGGTACCGATGATATCGTCGGCTTCGTAGCCCGCCTTTTCCAGGATCGTCACATTCATGGCACGCAGCACGTCCTTCAGCGGCTCCAGCTGGGCGGCAAGATCCTCCGGCATTCCCTTACGCTGCGCCTTATAGTCCGCATACATCTGATGACGGAAGGTCTTTTCCCTCAGGTCAAAGGAGACCGCCACCATGTCCGGCTGGGACAGGACAAAATATTTGTGATAAAGCTTTAAAAAGCCGAAGATGCCATTGGTGGGGCGTCCGTCCCGGGTGGTGAGGGCACGGATGGCATAATACGCCCGGTTGAGGATAGAGTTTCCGTCAAAGATCAGTAGTTTCATCGTATTTTATCCCTTTTGAAAGTAAAAATTGCGTTAGATCATCGGGCAGCGGACAGCGGAAAAACAGCCGCTCACCGCTCACCGGCTGGGTAAAGGTCAGGGTCTCGGAATGGAGCGCCTGGCGACCCAGGGCGGGGTCCTCCTTGCCATAGAGAAAATCTCCGGCGACAGGGGCGCCGAGATGCGCCATATGCACCCGGATCTGATGGGTGCGCCCGGTTTCCAAGATCAGCCGGACCAGGCTATAGCCATTGCCCTCTGCCAGCACCTCATAATGGGTCACCGCCCGGTCCCCCTTGGGATCCACCTGCCGCGCCAGCACCGAGCCCGGCTTGCGGGCGATGGGGGCATCCACCGTCCCGGATTGATCCGGCAGAGTTCCCTCTAAGATGGCAAGGTAACTGCGAGCGACCTTTTTGGCTTTCAGATCCTCCCCCAGCACGCCGGCGCTATGGGCGTTTTTGCCCAGGAGGATGGCGCCGCTGGTATCCTTGTCCAACCGGTGGACGGGGCGGAAAACAAATTCCTTGCCCTGCTGCGTCATATAATACGCCACGCCGTTGGCGAGGGTATTACCATGGTTGCCCTGGGAGGGGTGGGTGGCAAGGCGAGGCGGCTTATTCAGCACCAGCACATCCTCATCCTCATAGACCACCGCAAGGGGCATCTCCACCGGCGGGATATGCTCGTTTGCCACCTGACTCTCCTTATTGGCGATCCGCACCGTTAAAAGGTCGCCGGTCCGCAATTGCTTTTGCACCGTTACCCGCTTTTTGCCGATGGTGATACCATAGGGATTGCGCTTTAGGGCTGCCAGCACCCGGGAGGAATACCCCCGCTCACGCAGATAGGAGAGAACGGTCCGCCCTGCGTCCTGCTCTTCAATTTGGTAGGTGATCTTTCGATAGTCCAAAATTTCGATCCTTTTAAATATTATTATATTATTTTAACATATTAATAAGAATTTTACAATCTATTTCTTTTTGTTTTGCCGTCTGGTTTCGACAGAATGAGCAACCGGCTTATGATATACTGGGCACATGGTCATTTATGTTGATATTTTATTCTTCACCAATCTGATGATGGACGCGCTGCTGCTCGCCACCACCGCCCTCATCGCCGGGCGGCGGATGGCACCCTGGCGGCTGCTGACAGGCGCTGCGGCGGGGGCGCTCTTTGGCTGCTTTCTCTTTTTTGCAGACCTGCCTGTGCCGCTGATGATCCTCTTGAAACTTCTCATTCCGGCGGTGCTTTTGCTGATCGGCTTTCCCTTTGAGCGGCTGACCTCCTACGGACGGACGGCGCTGGTCTATTTTTCCGCCCACCTCCTTTTCGGCGGCGGGATGTTTGCCTTTTATGCCTTCACTGATGCGGGCAGTCATATGCGGTTTTCCGGCGGTGTCTACTACATGGATCTGCCCCTCTGGCTCCTCTTGCTGCTTGCCTTTGGGTTTTACGGGCTGGTGCGGGGCTTTTTCCACCTCTTAGACCGCCGGAAGGAAAAGAGCTTTCTGCACACGCTGACGGTGGAGGATCAGACCCTCCTCGCCCTCTTGGACACCGGCAATTCCCTCTACGATCCCATCACCCTTTTGCCGGTGATCCTCTGCCAATGGGACAGTCTGGCGCTGCCGGAGGAGGTCCTCCGGGCGGTGGTCCACCGGGATGCCACTGCCCTGCCGGGTCTGACGGCGCAGTTTCCCGAACTGAAGCTGCGGCTGCTGCCCTATACCGACGCCACCGGTGCCCGGACGCTGATCTATGCCTTTCGTCCCAAGATCCTGAAGGTAGACGGCGTGGAGCGGACCGGGTTGATCGGACTTTCCCTCCAGCCCCTCTCAGAGGATAACCGCTTCCAAGCATTATTACATAGAGATTGGAGTAACCTATGAACATCATTCGCTATTATTTACTTTACCACCCCGCCCTGGCTAAGCTGCTGCGCAGGCTTGCAGGAAAGGTCCATTATGCCAATGGGTACGTTACCCTGCCGCCGCCCCTCAAGCCGGACGAGGAGCAGGAATATATCCGCGCCTTAGACCAAGGGGAGCAGTATGCGGTGCAGAAGCTCATCGAGCACAATCTTCGGCTGGTTGTCTACATCGCCAAGCGCTTTGAAACCACCGGCATCGCCACCGATGATCTGATCTCCATCGGCTCCATTGGGCTGATCAAGGCCATCAACACCTTCCGCTCGGATAAAAATATCAAGCTCGCCACCTACGCCTCCCGGTGCATTGAGAATGAGATCCTGATGTTTTTGCGCAAGAACCACGGACAGAAGGTGGAGGTCTCGCTGGATGAGCCCCTCAACATCGACTGGGACGGCAACGAGCTTTTGCTCTCCGACATCCTCGGCACCGATGCAGACAGCGTATCCAAAAATTTAGAGGAGGATATTGAAAAGCAGATCCTCCACGCAGCCCTGGAAAAAATCCCCTTGCGAGAGCGAATGATCATGGAGATGCGGTTTGGGCTGGGCGGCTACCGGGAGATGACGCAAAAGGAAGTGGCGGATATTCTGGGCATCTCCCAATCCTATATCTCCCGGCTGGAGAAAAAGATCATCTCCCGGCTCAAGCGAGAGATCGAAAAAAGTTTATAAATTTCCTGCTAAGACCATTGACAACCTTTGTTTTTGGTAGTATAATACATAGGCGCTTGGAGGTATAGCACAGCTGGTTAGAGCACTTCGTTCACATCGAAGGGGTCGTAGGTTCGAATCCTACTATCTCCACCAAAAACAAAAAACGGCTTGATTTCAAGCCGTTTTTTGTTTTTCATCCACGATTTTTCCACGAATTTATTAAAAACTCATGGTTTATTTACCTTCTTCCTTTAACGCCTTATACTTTTGCAACGCACTATCTCCAATCTTATAAGAATAAGGATTATTCTTTGCCGATGAAGCGCGGGTAAAGATCTGCCAAAAGACTGCCCTCTGAGTATTGCTCAGACCATCCACATCATCAATGGCCGCTTTTACCATGGCGT
>JAZREO010000132.1:0-2101 GCA_045660845.1 Eubacteriales bacterium | reverse complement strand
GGGGTTTATTCTATCCGTTGAACTATTGGGGCATTGCCCAACCATGATAATCTATAATCAAAAAATTGTCAAGCGAATTGACTTTTTAAGGTTTATTTAATATAATTTTTATTCTAAGGCTTGTATTTTTCTCATACTCTTTAGCAAAGGAGTTGAGAAAGATGGATGGATATCATAGAGATTCTCTCAGGGAACTTCGCCGGATGTCGGAGGAGCAGCAGAGGGTGCCCCGGCGTGAGCGGGGGTCTGTATTTATTACGCTGCTGATCATCTTGCTGTTCCTGGCGGCGGGCGGATTTTACTTAAAGACCTCCCAGCCGGAGTGGCTGGAGCAGTATTTCAGCAGTGAGACGATCAAGGGCTGGAAAGAGGATATCGTATCGGTTTTCAGCAGTCAGGATGGTGATGTGCAAAAGACGGTAGACGGCGCACTGGCGGAGCAGAATGAAGAGGCTTAAATGTTCTCCGCTGCTGGCGCTGCTGGTCTTTTCCTATATGCTGATCGAAGGGTCCTTTGATCCCCTATGGATCCTGGCATTTTCTATGCTTCACGAGCTGGGGCATATCCTTGCCATCCGCCTGCTAGGCGGCGATATCGGCGGCTTTTCCGGAGGGGGACAAGGGTTCGCACTGGCGATCAACGGACTTTCTTACCGGGGGGAGTTGATTGCCGCTGCGGCAGGACCCCTTTGCAGGCTGCTCTTGGCGCTGGGCTTTGGCTTGGCGGCGTGGGGCTGCAAGTTGGAGCGGCTTTGGTATTTTTGCTTTGCAAACGGCGCTCTGGCGGCAATGAATTTACTGCCCATCCTGCCACTGGACGGCGGACGGATCCTGCGGGCGGTGCTGGCGCTCTATTGCCAGCCCCATCGGCAGCGGATGATCTGCCGGGTGACGGGACTTTGCATTTTGCTGCCCTTGCTGGCAGTTTCCTTTTGGCAATTTCTGAGCAGCGGGTATAATATTTCCCTGCTTTTTATCTGTATTTATTTACTTGGTTTGATTGGAGCGAATGACGATGACGTATAACATGGACGAGATGAGAGATCTTCTGCTGAGTGTGCAGAAGCCCGCACGCTATGTGGGCGGCGAGATCGGGCAGACGGTCAAAGACCCGGATGAGGTAGATGTCCGCTTTGCCTTTTGCTTTCCGGATATCTATGATATCGGTATGTCCCACTTAGGACTGCGGATCCTCTATAGTGCCCTCAATGAGCAAAAGGGTACCTGGTGCGAGCGAGCGTTCCAGCCCTGGCCCGATATGGAGGAAAAGATGCGGGCGGAGGGGATCAAGCTCTATACTATGGAAAGTCATACCTCTCTGGATGAATTTGATATCGTTGGTTTTACCCTGCAGTATGAGATGTGCTATCCCACTGTCCTCAATATGCTGGAGCTGGGCGGTCTGCCGCTGCGGGCAGAGGACCGGACCGGTCTGAAAAATATCGTGGTGGGCGGCGGTCCTTGCGCCTATAACCCGGAGCCGCTGGCACCTTTTTTCGACATTTTCTCTATCGGCGAGGGGGAGGAGGCCCTGCCGGAACTGGCGGACAAGCTGCGTCAAGCCCGCGCCGCCGGCTGGAGTCGGGAGGAGTTCCTCTTTGAAGTCTCTAAAATGGAGGGCTTCTATGTGCCTTCTCTTTATGAGGTTGCTTATCATGAGGATGGCACCATTCGTTCCTTCCAGCCCACCAAAGAGGGGGTCCCGGCGGTGGTTCGCAAGCGGATCGTCAAGGACTTTGATAAAACCTATTACCCCAAGACCCAGATCATCCCCTTTGCCGAGGCGGTCCATGATCGAGTGACCATCGAACTGTTCCGGGGCTGTATCCGGGGCTGTCGGTTCTGCCAGGCGGGGATGCTGTTCCGTCCGGTTCGCTGTAAGTCAGCGGAAACACTGGTGGGGGATGCTTGCGCGCTCTTAGAGAATACCGGCTATGAGCAGCTTTCCCTCTGTTCCTTGTCCTCCAGCGATTATCCGGAGATCGAAAGGCTGGTGGACGAGCTGATCCGGTATACCGAGCCCCGCGGCATCAATCTGTCCCTGCCCTCTCTGCGGGTGGACAACTTCTCTAAAGAGCTGGCAGCCAAGATCACAGGTGTA
>JAZREO010000131.1:0-5293 GCA_045660845.1 Eubacteriales bacterium | reverse complement strand
GCGATCCGGGCGACGGATACCCGGCTCTGCGACCAGACCTTCGGTAATCTTTACGCTTGGTCCGCTGTATTCGAGGTGGGACTGGCAACCTGGCAGGATAGTTATGCTTCCCGCTGGGGCAAGTGGTATTCCGCACCCATCGGACCCCAGCGTAAGGAACTGCTGGAGCGGCTGCTGGCGGAGGGTGTTACTACTTTCATCAGCCTGGATGACCGCTATCGCGCCTGGCTGGAGGAGGCTTATCCCGGTCGGTTTTCCTTTCGGGAGCGGCGGAACAACGCGGATTATATCTATGACCGGGACAAGCTGGAAACGCTGGTGGGGAAAAAACTCGCCGCCAAGCGCAACCATATCAATTATTTCGAGCAGCATTTCAAATGGGAGACCCGCCCACTGGACGAGGCTAATATGGATGAGGTCCTGGCGTTCAATGATCGCTGGTGCGAGGAAAACCATTGTGCTCAGGAGCCGTCCCTTGCCCGGGAAGGGTGTGCGGTTCGCCGCGGGCTTCGGCATTTTAAGGAGCTGGGTTATACCGGACTGGTGCTTTATGCCAATGGGGAGATCTGTGCTTTTACCTATGGAGAACCCATTGGGCAAGAGGGCTTTTGCGTCCATGTGGAAAAGGCGGACGCCAAGATCCGCGGCGCTTATCCGATGATCAATCGGGAATTTGCCCGTAGCCTGCCGGCATCGGTTCGCTGGATCAACCGGGAGGACGATACCGGCGATGAGGGCTTGCGCCGAGCGAAGCTCAGCTATCAGCCCGAGATCTTACTGATGAAATATGAAGCGGAGGTAATCCAAAAATGATCTATGTTTTGCTGGCAGAGGGCTTTGAGGAACTGGAAGCCATGGCTCCGGTGGACCTGCTGCGCCGTGCCGGAGCGGTGGTTCAGACCGTTTCCCTTACAAATAATAAACTCGTCACCGGTGCCCGGGGCATCCCGGCGGTGGCGGATATCCTGCTGGATGAGGTTGACTTTGAAAAAATGGAGATGCTGGTGCTGCCCGGCGGGTATCCCGGCTATGAGAATTTGGGCAATTGCCCCGCTGCCATGGACCTGCTGAAGCGGACAGACGCAGCGAAAAAGACCATTGCCGCCATCTGTGGCGCACCGTCTGTTCCCGGTAAACTGGGGCTCTTGAAGGGTCAGAAAGCCACCTGCTATCCCGGCATGGAGGATACCTTAGGCTGCGAAGCACTTCCCGATAAGGTGGTGGAGAGCGGTCATTTTGTCACCTCCCGGGGTGCCGGAACCTCTATCGACTTTGCGCTGGCGCTGGTAGCAAAGGCGGTTTCGCCTGAGAAGGCGGCGGAGATCGCCAAGGGGATTGTCTATTCATGAGTAACCGGAGAGATATTTCAAAGGAAATTTCCGGGCTGCTGCTGACGGTACTGATCCTGCTGCTGGGGCTGAGCCTCTGCCGGCAATGGCTGCCCGCTTTCGGTCCTGGGCTGACTGCGCTGGTCTACTTGGTAGTATATTTCATCCCCATGATGGTCTATATGAAAAGTCATCGCTATAAGGCGCGCAATGCCCTGCGTTTTAAGATGGTCAAGCCGAGATACTGGTTGTTTATCCTGCTGTTTGGTCTGTCGGTATGCCTGATCTGTACCCTTATCAATCTGGGGACTGCGGCATTTTTTCGAGCAGTATTCCATGTGGAGTTTCAGAATTCTATCGTGGATCTCAGCAGCACCAATATGGGGACACTGGTCATCACTTCGGTGCTGCTCCCGGCGTTTACAGAGGAACTGCTGCTGCGGGGACTGGTGCAGGGAGAGTATGAGAAATACGGCGCTACCATCGGCGTTTTGCTGACTGCGCTGATCTTTGCGCTGTTCCATACCAATCCGGTACATATCCCGTCGCTGTTTATTGCCGGTGTCTGCTATGGGGTATTGACGCTTTTGTTTCGCAGCGTCTGGCCCGCCATCTTTGCCCACGCAATCAATAACGCAGTGGCGGTGCTGGTGGCAACGAAAACGGAATTCATCCGCTACATATTGCAGGACAAGCTGTTTGTTATCATCGCGGTGCTGATCTGCTTCTTGGTTTTGATCTTCACACTCAAGATGCTGGAGACCGCCATCGGCGACCAGCTGGGCAAGGGGCGCCAGGTCAGGCGGAGCACCCGCTCGCTGGCATATGGAGATCCGCTGATGAGTCCTTGGCTTTGGATCTTTGCCCTGCTTTGCGTTGGCAAAATGGTCTACAATGGATTTTTCAAATAAAGAGTATATATTTAAAAATAAAAAGAGAGGCTGTGGGCCTCTCTTTTCTCTTTGATTGTGTACATATTAAATTTCATAAAAAGGCTGAACCTCTGTTGAGCGATCACCCGCTGTTTTTGCTTTCAGCCGTAACGACCAAGGCATGAGCCTCGACCGAAGGAACTTCCGCCGAATCTTTCGATGATTCCTTTCCTCGTCACCTGCCGGCTTTCGCCGCCTTGAATTGCAGGCCGGGCGCTTTGTTTTTTCCTTATTCTGGACCCCCTATGTGAAAAAGTATAGCATTTTGACGGAATGGTGTCAATAAAAAACAAAAAAAGGATGCTGCCCTGCCAGGCAGCATCTATTTTTTAATTCATCGATTATAGAGAACCGATAACTGCCGATAGGTTTCAGCGTGGAGTTGGGAAAAAGCATCTTCCGTCAGCCGGTAGCTCCAGTTTCCCTCTGCAACGCCGGGTCGGTTCATCTTGGTATCGCCGCCGTAGCCCAGGAGATCCTGCACCGGGACAACGATCAGCCGGGCAGGGGACGACCAAAGGGTACGGAGAATACTGCGGATGGCGGGGTTCTCTGCGCCGCCGTCCTTCCAGGTGGTGCCTTCAAAGCCGCAGTAATCCAGACAGTAGCGGCGATTTTCCGGTGTCAGTTCCCAGAGATATCCCAAGAGGGTGTTGTTGTCGTGGGTTCCGGTGTAGGCAACTGTATTGGGCAGGTAGTTGTGGGGCAGGTGCATTCCATCGTCCTGACCTAAAAAGGCGAACTGCAGCACCCGCATCCCCGGTAGACCGGTGTCTTTCAAAAGACGCTCCAGCTCCTCGTCCCGGACCCCTAAGTCCTCCGCGATGAGTACCTCCCGATCCATCTGTTGAAAAAGGATGTTGAAGAAGTCCATCCCCGGACCTTGCCGCCATTGCCCTTCCTTGGCGGTCTTGGCGGTGGTGGGCACTGCCCAGTAGGCGCTGAACCCGCGGAAATGGTCGATGCGCAGCTTGTCGAAGAGGGTGTGGGCGTGGCGAATACGGTTCAGCCACCAGCGGTAGCCTTCTTTCTTCATGGCAGACCAATCGTAAAGGGGATTTCCCCAGCGTTGACCGTCCTCGCTGAAATAGTCGGGTGGGACCCCTGCTTCCTCGGCAGGATAGCCCTTTTCATTGAGGGCAAAGAGGTGCTGATTGCCCCAGACATCCGCACTTTCGAAGGAAACATAAATGGGCATATCACCCACGATCTCGATTTCCCGCTCGGCTGCATAGCGGCGGACTTTTTCCCATTGGGTGAAGAAGAAATACTGCAGAAAGACCGCTTGATCCACTTGATTTTTCAGTCGCTCTCCTGCGGCACGCAGCGCCTCCGGCTCCCGGTGGCGCAAGGGCTCCTCCCATTCGATCCAGTCCTTACCGGTATCCGCCCGGAGGGCGGCGTAGAGGGCGAAGTCCTCAATCCAGTTCTGAGTGCCGCGCCAGGCGTCGATCTTTTTCTTTAATTCCGGTGTACAGCGGGAAAAGGCGGCATCAAAAAGCGCTGCCCGTTGCTGCCGAAGGGCAAGAAAATCCACAGCGTATGGACTGGGCGCCTTGCAACTTTCCAGCTCCTCCCGGGTGATCAATTCCTCTTCGAAAAGCTGCTCCGGGTCGATGAAATAGGGATTGCCCGCAAAGGCACTGACACTTTTATAGGGGGAATTGCAAGAGTCTGGAATATTAAAGGGCAGTACCTGCCAGGCACGAAAGCCCGCATCCCTTAAAAAATCGATGAACCGCAGGGCATCCCGACCAAAGCAGCCGGTGCCGTAGGGTCCCATCAGGGAAGAGATATGCAGCAATATGCCGCTACTCCTTTTTTGCATATTCGATGCCTCCTCGTTGATCTTATTAATAGTATATCAAAGGTTGGAAAACTATTCAACGGTATATTTATAGCAAAAATAGGAAAGGATAAAATTTTAGCAACATAGTGTTAAACAAAAACAACATCATGTTATCCAATCGTAGACAGATTGATGCTATAATATTAATATCTAAAATTATCTGCAATGATTCTGTCGTAAAGGCGGAAGGAGGGCAAGCCATGTTCAAGAATAAAAAGTGGAACAAGCGGATCGCGTTGGTCATGCTGATCGTCATGTCCGTTGTGATGCTGGCGTCCTGCCAGTCCGGGCGCACCTATGAGGATGTTGCCGGCGATGCGAGCAAGATCTATGTTTCTTCCAAAGAGCAGAATCCGGTGGTAGAGTATACCGGCGATCCTTTGATCAATATTATCGAGGTGGATGACCCTGCCTATGCCCCCGGCAGTGATAGTTTCGATGACGAGGATGCCGATACCCCCAATGCGAACGGAGGCGCCGATACCCCCAATGAGAACGGAGGCTCCGATACCCCCGATGCGAACGGAGGCACCGATACCCCCAATACGAACGAAGGTACTGATACCCCGGGGAATGACGAGGATGAAGAAGACGGACCTGTCACAAACAATTCGGGCAGTAAACTGAAGATCGTATCCTATAATGTCCGCTGCAACGATGATGGCGGCGAAAAGGATGTGGATAAGCGTGCCCCCCGTCTGAAGAAGGTCGTTAAGGATCGGGATCCCGACCTGATGGGCTTCCAGGAAGTTACCTCCGTCTGGGTGGATTTCTATTTGGTTCCCTTCTTCGGAGATGAATATGATTATGTCTATAAATTCCGTGGCAACGAGACCAATGCAGAGTGTACTCCTATCTTCTGGAGAAAAGATAAGTTTGAACTGATGGACAGCGGCTATTTTTGGCTTTCTGAAACGCCCGACGAAATGTCCATGGGCTGGGAAGCAAAGCATTTGCGCATTTGCTCCTGGGTCAAGCTGAAGATTAAAGCGACCGGCGAGGAGTTCTTGTATTATAATAGCCACTTTGATTTTGCTGCATCTTGCCATGTAGGCAGTATCAATCTGATCACTCAGCGTGCTAAAAAAGAGGGCGGTTTTGACAAATACCCCGTAATCTTTACAGGGGACTGTAATATGAGAATGTGGACCGTTGGCTATGAGACGTTCTTGACCAATGGAATG
>JAZREO010000130.1:0-7887 GCA_045660845.1 Eubacteriales bacterium | reverse complement strand
GGACAAAAAATATATGAGAGAAGCCCTGCGTCTTGCCAAAAAAGCCGCCGCCCTCGGTGAGGTCCCGGTAGGGGCGGTCATCGTGCAAAACGGAAAGATCATTGCCAGGGGCTATAACCGCCGGGAGCTGGACCAGGACGGACTTGCCCACGCGGAGCTGACCGCCATGGGGCGCGCCTGCAAAAAACTAAATTCCTGGCGGCTGGAGGACTGCACCCTTTATGTGACCTTAGAACCCTGCCCCATGTGCACCGGCGCCATCATCAATACCGGCATCCCCCGGGTGGTCATCGGCGCCGCCGACCCCAAGGGCGGCGCTATGGGCGGCGTCACCAACCTGCTGGCGCACCCCTGGAACCACCACCCGGAGGTGGAAAAAGGCGTCCTGGAGCAGGAATGTGGCGACATCCTCCGCACCTTTTTCAAGGACCTGCGTGCGCAGAAAAAACAGAAAAAATCCTCCCATTCGACCATTTCATAATTTATTCATTTTTCTTTTAAATTATTTCATAGTTTCCTAACATATTTCCGATTTGAATGTGTTATACTACAAGCGAGATGAGAGAGATCTCACCTCAATCCCCCTCCTATTTTTAATGCAAACGGAAACTGCCGCCACCGAAAGGTGACGGCAGTTTTCGTTATTAAAATCATCCCCCGCAAGGGGGATATTTTTCTCTAAGAACGGAAACTGACAGCGGCAGTTTTCGTTATTGAAATCATCCCCCGCAAGAGAAAGGCATTTTTAATTTTCTTGACTTCATTTCCATATATGGATATAATCATAATAGAATATAATAACGGAGGTTTTCATAAAATGGATCTTTTTGACCAGATCACCCGTGAAGCGAAAAAAGCCGGGGAATTTATTGTAGAGAAAGCGACGGTTGCCAAAGACTTTACTGTCGCCACCTGGACTGCGGCAGAGATCCGCAACCGGATTGAAAAACTGTATACCGCCATCGGCAAGGCAATGTATAAAGCCCATGCCACCGAGGCAGACACTGCCGACGAGATCGCAGGCTACATGGAGGAGATCTCCGCGCTGAAAGCGACCCTCAAGGAAAAAGAGGAGGAGCGCCAGGCGCTGCGCAGCCGCAAGCTCTGCCCGGTCTGCGATAAACCCATCTCCAAAGACGGCGCCTATTGCCCCCATTGCGGCGCACAGGTCAAGTAAAGCGAGGAACTCATTTTGGCTAAAATACAAAAAAACTTTCTCAACGGTGCCCTGATCCTGACCGTTTCCAACATTCTGGTCAAGCTGATCGGCGCCATCTATAAGATCCCCCTGGCCAATCAGATCACCGAGGTGGGCATGAACTATTATAACGATGCCTACCAGATCTATTCCCTGCTCTATGTCCTCTCCACAGCAGGCGTGCCTGTTGCCATCGCCAAGATGGTCAGCGAAGCCAACGTGGACCGGCGTTATCAGGAGCCTCGAAAGATCTTAAAATTCTCCACCCTCATTTTTGCAGCCATCGGACTTGCGCTGGCGGTACTGATGCTGGTCTTTGCCCCCTCCCTTTCCCGTCTCCTGCAAAATGAGACCACCAACCATTGTATTACCCTCATCGCCCCCGCCATCTTCCTGGTAACCATTTCGGCTACCATCAAGGGCTATTTCCAAGGCTATAAGTCCATGACCCCCTCGGCGGTCTTCATGGTCATCGAAGCACTTTTCAAGCTGGCAGGGCTGGGGCTGGTCGCCGTCATGGTGGGTCGTGGGATCACCGACCCCATGCTCCTCGCCTGCGGCGGTGTACTGGGCGTGACCTTTGGCTCCTTTGCCGCCACCGTCTTTATGGTGATCCGCTACTTCTCGGAAAAGGATCTGGGCAGAAATATCGAATCCGTCAACCCATCCCGCACCGGACAGGCGATCACCAAAACCATTCTGACCCTCGCCATTCCCATCTCCCTGAGTTCCTCGGTGATGAGCATCACTTCCACTCTGGATATGTTCCTGGTCAAGTGGAATTTGGCAGAGTTTGGGCTGGGCGCCGAGGAAGTGCTGGAGGTTTACGGTGCGTATGTTGGCGCCACCTCCTCCCTCTTTAATCTTCCCCAGGCGCTGACCATCGGCATCAGTGTAGCGGTGCTACCCTTTTTGACCACTGCCTTTGCGGAAGGTCGCCGTGAGGACGCCTATAAAAATATGCGTTCCTCCGCCAAGCTGGTGGCTCTGATCGGGATGCCCTGCGCGCTTGGCATGAGCGTCATGAGCGAGCCCATCGTCAAGCTGCTCTATAACGAAGGCTATTGGGCAGTGGGTGTCCCTACCCTGCGGGCGCTGGCGCTCTCGGTGTTTTTTGTCTCCTTTGTTTCGCTGTCCGGTGTCTTTCTCCAGTCTGTGGGCAAGGTCAAGACCTCGCTGATGACCATGGGCATCGGTGCGGTGATGAAGCTGATCACCAATATTATCGCCGTCCGTTCCATCGGCATCATGGGCGCCCCCATCGGCACCTTCGCCTGCTACGGCTCCATTACCCTTTTGAATCTCTTCTTTATTTATAAGTATATGGGCTTTAAGTTCCCGGCGCGGGATTCCTTTCTCAAGCCCGTCCTCTGCAGCGGTATTTGCTGCGTTGCTGCCTACGGCGTCTGGTGGGCGCTTTGCGCCGCAGGGCTCAGCCTCAAGTTGGCTCTCTTCCCCGCATTGGCGGTGGCAGTTGTCATTTACGCTCTTTGCCTGCGGCTCTTCAAGGTTCTCTCCCGCGACGATCTGATCTTCCTGCCCGCCAAGGTGGGCGCGCTGCTCCAAAAGACAGGCTGGATCCATGAATAAAGAGGCCTTTAAAAACCAAGAACATTATACCCACAGCGACCTTCGGGCTTTAGTGGAACTTTTGCGTCGTGAATGTCCCTGGGATCGGGAGCAGACCCATCCTTCCGTCCGCCGGGGCGTCATCGAGGAAGCCTATGAGGTGGCAGAAGCGATTGACCGAGAAGACCCTGCCATGATGACAGAAGAATTAGGCGACCTGATGATGCAGGTGCTGTTCCATATCAGCATCGGCGAAGAAAGCGGCACCTTCACTGGTCAGGAGGTCTATGATCGCATCTGCAAAAAACTGATCTTTCGCCATCCCCATATCTTTGCCGACGCACCGGACGCTTATAGTTCCACCGACCAGGGCTGGGCGGAGATTAAGCGGCTGGAGAAAGGGCAAAAGACCCTCGCCGAGGACCTGAACGGCATCGCGGGGACCCTTCCTGCCCTGACCCGGGCAGAAAAGATCGCCGGCAAGGTCTACGGTAAGGAGCAGCCGAACCTTGATGAGCTGCGTCTGCTGACCGATGACTTTGCCGAGAATCCCGATGCCGAACGGCTGGGCAAATTGCTTTTTACTCTTGCCCGACTGGCAAAATCCATGAAAATCGATCCAGAAGAAGCGTTACATCGTATAAATCGTGACGTTATCGATAAAATTTGTTAGAAATCCCAACTTTTTTCGAAAAAAGGCTTGAAAATATATAAAATTGCGGTATAATTGTATCTGTAGTTATCATTACTTTTGTGATAATATAACAATATTTTTTTGGAGGATATTCAAAATGAACAAAGCAGAACTGATCGCTGCCGTTGCAGCAAAAGCAGATGTATCTCAGAAGGAAGCCGGCGTTGTTGTTGCCGCTGTTCTGGACGAGATCAAAGATGCTCTGAAGAAGGGCGATAAGGTTCAGTTGGTTGGCTTCGGTTCCTTCGAGGTCCGCGCTAAGGCTGCCAGAACCGGTAAGAACCCCAGAACCGGCGAGACCATCAACATCCCCGCTTCCAAGGCTCCCGCTTTCAAAGCAGGTAAGGCTTTCAAGGATTACATCGGCTAAATTAATTCAAAAATGCCAGCGTCCCAGGACGCTGGCATTTTAAATGAGAGGGCATTATGCGTATTGATAAATATCTCAAGATCAGCCGCCTGATCAAGCGCCGCACCGTTGCCACCGAAGCGTGCAACAGCGGACGGATCACCGTCAACGGAAAGGTGGCAAAGGCATCCACCGATGTAAAAGAGGGAGATGTCATCGTCATCGGCTTCGGCGAAAGGCAAACAAAAGTTCGCGTCCTGAAGATCGTGGACTTTATCAAAGCCGAGCAGGCAGGCACCATGTTCGAAGCAATTGAATAAAAAATGCACCCGATGGGTGCATTTTTTATTCTTCTTCGTTTAAAAGCAGCCAGTTTTCCATCAGTTCCTCCTGACGGGCACGCAGATCTTCCAATTCCCGGCAGCATTCCTCCAGAACCTTGTAGTCTGTGCCTGCATTTTCCAGTTCCAGGCTTTTCTCCGTGATAGCTTTTTCCACCTCACCAAGTTCCCGCTCAATGCGGGAAAGTTCCTGGCGCCTGGCAGCCTCACGAGCGCGCTGCTCCTTGCTTTTAAAACCAGCAGGCGGGGCTTTTTTCTCTTTAACGGAGACGGGAGCAACTTCCTTCTCCTCCTCCCAATAATCCTCCAGCCGCTTCAGTTCCACCAATCCATCCGGGGTCAGCTTCAGGATCTTTGTGGGCACATGGGAGAGAAAATAGCGGTCATGGGACACCACCAGCAGGTTCCCGGCAAAGTCCATCAGGCTCCGCTCCACCTCCTCCCGGGCAGGGAGGTCCAGGTGGTTGGTAGGCTCGTCAAAAAGGAGCGTATTGCACCGCTCCGGCATCAAGGCTGCGAACTGAAAGCGTGCCCGCTCTCCGCCGGAGAGAGTCCCCACCTTCAATTCCACCTCTTCCCCAATAAAAGAAACCTGCGCCAGAATGGAGCGCAGCTGCTGATAGGTCATCTGGGGATAGCGTGCTCCCAGCTCCTCCAGGACCGTGTGGTCATCGTTGATAAATTGAGTCGCCTGCCGGAAAATGCCCCGTTGGATATTGGCACCCCAGCGGATATTGCCGCTGACCGGCTCCAGCTCCCTCATCAGAACCGAAAGCAAGGTGGTCTTGCCGGTGCCGTTATCGCCGACAATAGCGATCTTCTCCCCCTTCTGCATCCGGAAGGTCAGCCCGGTAAAGAGACGATGATCCTCCCCCACCGATACCGTCAGATCCCGGCATTGAAGGACATCATTTCCGCCTGCCTGATCCACCGAGAATTTGAGATGCAGCCGTCTCTCGTTGGCATGGGGCTTCTCTATCAGTTCCATCTTTTCCAGCTGTTTACGGCGGCTTTTTGCCATGCCGGAGGTGGATGCCCGCACCAGGTTGCGGTCAATATAGTCGGTCAGCTTGGCAACTTCCTTCTCCTGCTGCTCATACAACCGTTCCTGCTCCTTGATCCAAAGAGCCTTCTGTTCCTTGAAGGAGGTGTAATTACCGGGATAGCAGCGGATGGAGCCCGCCTCCATGTCCCAGATCTCGGTAACGCAGCGATCCAGGAAAAACCGGTCATGAGAAACCAAAATGACCGAACCTTTATAGTTCTTTATGTAATCCTCTAACCAGGTAAGGGTACGGAAATCTAAGTGGTTGGTAGGCTCGTCCAGCAGCAGCAAATTCGGCTGCTCGATCAGCAGCTTGCAGAGCGCCAACCGAGTCTGCTCCCCGCCGGAAAGGTCCGCCACATCCAGGGTCAGATCATAATCAGCAAAGCCCATGCCGTTGAGAACAGTCTTGATGCGAACATCGATCTGATAAGCGTCGGTGGCATCAATGATCGCCTGTAACCGGGCATATTCCCGGGGATCGGCGGTAGCAGGCAGCCGCTCGATAGCATCCAGCCCCTCCTGCACCACGCTCCGAAGCTCCTCCAAGATGCTCCGTCCGCCGGAAAGCCCGCTGTTCTGCTTGAGATAACCGATGCGGACCTTAGGATGCAAAAACCGCTCCCCGGAGGTCTCCTGCAATTTCCCGGAAAGGACATTCAATAAGGTGGATTTCCCGGCACCGTTCCCGCCGATCAAACCCACCACCGCCCCCTCCTCGCAAAGGACGCTGATGTTATTAATGACCCGGCGCTCGCCGAATTCAACAATCAGATTTTTCAAAGAAGCAATGGTCATTTAACTCTCCAATAAATAGGCGCTGAGGGTTTCCCCCACCGGCTGAATATGCGCCAGCCGAAAGCCCATCTTTTCATAAAACGGTAGATTCTCCGGCTCATAGATCTCCACGATTCCCGGCTTGCCGGCGCGCTTTGCCTCGCTGCGGAACTGCTCCACCAACGCCCGTGCTAACCCCTTGCCCTGATGCGCCGGCGCGACTGCCAGCAGATCCAGCACCAGGTAGCTGTCGTAAAACTGCGGGGCTACTGCCGCATTGATCTGGTCAAATACCTTTTGGATATGGGCAGGCAACGCCACCCGCTCGATTTCCTCCGCATCGCTGGGACAGATACACATCCCCCCCGCCAACTCAGGAGTCGTATAGACCGTCAGTGCATCCCAATAATCGGTCAGGTACTTGCGAAAAAGCTGCAGAATGATCCCCTGCCGCTCCTGCTCATAGGGGATATAGTGGCAGTACATGGGGTCATGGACAAACCCTTCCGCAAAAAGGGCAGCCAAAGACTCAATATCCTGTTGTCTTGCACGAATGATTTTCATGTTATCTATTATAACGGTTCTCGTCCCGATTTTCAATCATTTCTTTCAGGGTAGCAAGGGCTTCTTTTAAGCCGCCTACTCCATCAATGAGTCCCTCCTCCACCGCCTGCTCGCCGCCCAGAATGGTCCCCACATCGGTGACCATGTTCCCCACCTCAGTCATCAGCGCCTTCAGCCGCTCCATAGAGATCCGGGAATTTTTGACGATAAAGTTACAGATGCGGTTCTGCATCTCCTCCAGGGTGCGAAGACTTTGGGGTACCCCAATGATCGTGCCGGTGGCGCGGACAGGATGGAGGGTCATGGTGGCGGTAGGGACGATATAGGATTGCCGGGCAGCGCAAGCCAGCGGCACCCCAATGGAGTGTCCGCCGCCCAGTACCAGTGAAACGGTGGGCTTGGTCATGGACGCGATCAACTCGGCGATGGCAAGCCCCGCCTCCACATCCCCGCCCATGGTATTAAGCAGGATCAGCACACCCTCCACCTCGCGGCTCTCCTCCATGGAGACCAGGATGGGCAAAAGATGCTCGTACTTGGTAGTCTTATTCTGCTCCGGGGCGATAAAATGCCCCTCCACCTGCCCGATCACCGTCAGCACCCGGATGCCGCTTTGGGTCTCTCCGGCACCTAACTCCAGTAGCTCCTCCAGATTTTCATGATCATTCTTTTTTTCTTCTTTGTCCAACATCACTGTATTCTCCTCTCAAAATTGGAAACACTATTTATGGTTTACAAAAAGGGAAAAAAAATCAAATTTTTCTTAAAAAGATGTTGACAAAAAATAAGATTTAGTGTATTATATTACTCGTTCTCTTATGGCGCTATAGCTCAGTTGGCTAGAGCATGCGGTTCATACCCGCAGTGTCATTGGTTCGAATCCAATTAGCGCCACCACCTTTGGCCCGATGGTCAAGCGGTTAAGACACCGCCCTTTCACGGCGGTATCACGGGTTCGATTCCCGTTCGGGTCACCATATTTGGGAGTTTAGCTCAGCTGGGAGAGCATCTGCCTTACAAGCAGAGGGTCAGCGGTTCGAGCCCGTTAACTCCCACCAAAAAAATAAGACAGTCGCAAGACTGTCTTATTTTTTTGCATTTTTTCTTTTTCATTATGAGAGGTTTATCGCATTTCGTCCAGGGTCAGTTCAAAGGCGGGCAGGAATTCCTCCAAAAAGATTCCCACCTCCGGTAACGGCATTTTCTCCAGCGTTTCCCGGATGGACTGCTCCGCCATTCGAAACTCCAAGTTTCCAGCCTTGCGCTCTTCAATACATTTGATCAGAGCAGAAAGCTTGTCTGCCGCTTTGATCAAGGGACGCAGCTCCTCGTCTTGCTCCTGCAGCAGCG
>JAZREO010000129.1:0-2230 GCA_045660845.1 Eubacteriales bacterium | reverse complement strand
AAAGAACTATGTCCCTGCGCTTGCCATTATCGTAGATGGCACCTATGATGCGGATACTTTGACCTCCCCTGCTTTTAAGACAAACTTTGTTGAGGACGTTGAGTCCTTTACTAATGATGCCGAGGTTTATGCCGTTTGGGCGAGCCCCACCGTTCTTCCTGCAATTGAGGAACTTTTCACTATATCTTTCACGGTTGCAGATGATGCACCGGAGGGTGTTACTGAAGTGACATTCAGTATCGAAAAGTATTCTGTTCTCGCTGATGAATATGAGCAAAATCTGACCCCCGGCAATGATTATATTGTCGACGCAACGCTGAAGCTGGAGATCGGGCACGACTTCGGTAATAATAACGTCCAAAAGCCCAATCTTAATACTGCAAAAAAAGATGCTAAGCATAAGCGATACTGCAATGATTGCGAAGAAGATATTTACACCCCTTGTGACTTTGAGGTCACGGAGGTGGTTCCTCCCTCCTGTGCTGCGGAAGGGTATACTCGATTTACCTGCAAAGTCTGCGGTTATGAAGTAGATGGCGAGTTTGTTCGTAAGGAGGATCATAAATTTTCCGAATGGAAGGAAAATACTCCTGAAGCGGGTAAGCATACCAGAACCTGCGAGAATGGCTGCGGCACCAGCGAGGTCGAGGCTTGCGACTATGTATCCCATACTCCTGCAAATTGTACCGATGCAGAGATTGAGGTGTGCCAGTACTGCGGCGGAACCGCTTTTGGTGATCCTGCCACCGACCATAACTGGGACAAAACATGGAAAAATGTTTCCGGCACAAGGACCCATAAGCAACTTTGTCAGAATGCTAATTGTCCTGTCGGCGCAAAGATCGAAGACTGTAATATCAAGTTGGTTACGGACATTCCTGCCAGCTGTACCACCGGCGGGCAGAAGGTTTATAAGTGTACCGAGAATTGCGGTTATGAACGGGTTGAAAAATCCGGAGCGTTAGGCCATATCTATGTTACGAATGCGGGAGGCAAGACCCATAGCTGTACCAGATGTAACGAACTGAAAAATGTGGCTTGTACCTTTAATAAAACCATCCAGAGCGGAAACTGCGTGACCGATACCATCCAAGAATGTCTCTGCGGTAATCGCAAGGTTACTAAGGCGACCGGGGTCCATCCCGAGTCCAAGAAGGTCATCCAGTATAAGGCGCCCAGTGCCCAGGCAGCAGGATACATCCAATTGATTTGCAAGGATTGCAATACCAAGTTGAGTTATGCCAAGAACGCCACCATGGCTAAGGGGAAGCCCTTCAATGATACTGCGTCCGATGCCTGGTTCTATGACCAAGCGGTGTTTGCCAAATCCTTCGGGTTGATCCTGGGGGATGACCTGGGGAACTTCAACGGCAACAACAATCTGACCAGAGGACAGACGGTAACCATTCTGGGTCGGTATATCTGGGGCAATCTGGATCAGATGAGTGAGAAAGAATTCAACGCGCTGATCAAGACTCTTGGTACTCCCACAAAGTTGAAAGACCTGAAGGGCAGTTATTATGATCGTTATGCCATTGCCCTCTCTACCATTGGCGTTGTAATGGGTTCAGATGGCTACTTCAACGGGGACGACAATGTGACCCGTGAGCAGTTGGCAGCGTTCTTTATCCGCTATATCGATTATATTGCCCCCGGCACGAATGCTACCTACGGCGAGTCCAATTCCCTATCAGACATGAATACGGTCAGCCCTTGGTTCAAGGATGTGGCAGCAAGAGCTGTGAAGACCGGTCTGATCGGCGGAATGGATGGGAAGTTCAATCCCAAGGGGAATGCAACCAGAGCGCAGATGGCGACCATCATGGAAAGAGTGGTTCGTGCCCACTCCCAATATCCCATCGTAAATGTCTAAAATAAAAATCGGTTCCTGAAGGGATGTCCTTCGGGAACCGATTTTTTTATATCTTAGGTTATGATCTCTGATTATGCTTGCCAGAGTTTTTCAGGATAGAGACCGTCATCCTTTAACTTTTGGATACCGGCTTCTACGGAGGGTTTATCCTCTTTATAGGTGACGCCGAACCATTTGTCGGCGCTATGCAGGACCTTCACTGTAGCTTTGCTCTCTTGCAGCAACTCGTCTACTACCACCGGCAGATAAAATTCGCCCTTTAAAGGATTTTCTTCCACAGTCTTCTTCAAAAAGGCTGGAAATTTTTCTTCCAGTGCCCGAAGATAGGCGAGGGGGAAGCCCCACATATTCATCGAG
>JAZREO010000128.1:0-16809 GCA_045660845.1 Eubacteriales bacterium | reverse complement strand
TCCGCATAATAATACCGCCGCTGGTGACCAGGAGCAGATCCTCGCCTTCCTCTACCATCCGGATGGCGGCGATCTTACCGGTCTTTTCGGTGATATTATAGTTGGAAATACCCTTACCACCGCGGCTCTGCAGCCGGTACTCGGCAGTAGCGGTCCGCTTACCGTAACCGTTTTCGGTGATCGTCAGGAGAGAAGCCCCCTCCCGCTCGATGACCATGCCGATCAGGTAATCCTCATCGGCGATACGGATCCCCCGGACACCCCGGGTCACACGTCCCATGGACCGGACATCATCCTCCGTAAATCGGATCGCTTTTCCTTCATGGGTGGCGAGGATGATATGATCGTCGCCGGAGGTGAAGCAAACATCCATCAGGTCGTCACCCTCATCCAAGATGATGGCGATAACACCGGATTTCCGGATATTGGCATAATGGGAGAGAGGGGTCTTTTTGACAGTACCGTTGCGGGTCGCCATCACAAGGTAGCCCTCTTGCTCAAAATTCTCCACTCGGATCATGGCGTTGACCCTCTCGCCGCTCATCAGGGGCAGCAGGTTGACCACATTCGTCCCCTTGGCGATACGGGAGCTTTCGGGCACCTCATAGCCCTTCAGCCGATAGACCCGTCCCATGGTGGTAAAGAATAGAATGGTATCATGGGTAGAGGCAGCAAAGAGATCCTTGACTACGTCCTCCTCCTTCGTCTTCATGCCGGTGATGCCGCGTCCGCCGCGATGCTGCGCCTTATAGGTGCCCACCAGCTGACGCTTAATGTATCCGGCTTCCGTCATGGTAAAGATGCAGTCTTCCACAGGGATAAGATCCTCGTCCTCCAGACCCACCTCGCCGTGACCGATCTCGGTGCGGCGGGCGTCGCCGAACTTGCGGGCGATCTCTTGCATATCGGTCTTGATAATGTCGTTGACCCGCCCTTCATTGGCAAGGATATCTTTCAGATCGGCGATCTTGGCGGTGATCTCCTTATATTCATTTTCGATCTTCTCCCGCTCCAGACCGGAGAGCTGACCGAGGCGCATCTCCACGATGGCTTGCGCCTGGATCTCGTCCAGATCAAATCGCTCCATCAGCCGCTCTTTGGCGTCTGCAATGTGCTTGGAGCCGCGGATGATCTCGATGACCTCGTCGATATGGTCGATGGCTTTCAGCAAGCCCTCCAAGATATGGGCTCTTGCCTCTGCCTTTTTGATCTCAAAAACAGTACGGCGGCGGATGACATCTTTCTGATGCAAGAGGTACTCTTCCAGCATCTGCTTAAGATTCAGCACCTTGGGTACACCGTTTACCAGCGCCAGCATGATGATAGAACAGGTGACCTGCATATCGGTGAATTTATAAAGCTGATTTAAAATAACCTGAGGATTGGCCTCTTTTTTCAGTTCCACCACAAACCGAAGACCGTCCTTATCGGATTCATCCCGGATATCGGAGATGCCGGGGATGCGGTCAGTCTTGACTTCATCGGCGATCTTTTCGATCAGCGCCGCCTTACGGATCATATAAGGAATTTCGGTAACGACGATCTTATACCGACCATCCTTCCATTCCTCGATCTCCGCACGAGCGCGGACATAGATCTTGCCGCGGCCGGTACGGTATGCCTGGCGGATGCCGGTACGACCCATAATGATGGCACCGGTAGGGAAATCAGGTCCCTTGATGTATTCCATCAGCTCGTCCACTTCCATCTCGGGGTTATCCAACAGCGCCACAGCGCCGTCTACCACCTCGCGGAGATTGTGGGGCGGGATATCCGTTGCCATACCAACGGCAATACCGGAGGAACCGTTGACCAGCAGGTTGGGATATCTCGACGGCAGAACATGGGGTTCTTTTCTTGTTTCATCGAAGTTGGGATCCCAGTCGATGGTCTCTTTTTCGATATCCTTGAGCATCTCGTTAGAGAGCTTGCTCATTCTTGCCTCGGTATACCGGTAGGCAGCGGCGGGGTCACCGTCGATGGAACCGAAGTTACCGTGGCCCTCTACCAACGGATAGCGTAACGAGAAATCCTGCGCCAGGCGAACCAGGGCATCATAGACCGAGGCATCGCCGTGGGGATGGTACCGACCCAGCACGTCACCGACGCAGGTGGCCGCCTTACGGAAAGGCTTATCGCTGGTCAGATTATCCTCATACATGGCGTAAAGGATCCGGCGGTGGACCGGTTTAAGTCCGTCACGGACATCGGGCAGCGCACGCCCGACAATAACCGACATGGCATAGTCCAGATAGGAACTTTTCATTTCTTTTTCCAGATCAACGGGAACGATGACCTGGTTTTCATAACTGCTTATATCACTATGATTTTCTTTATTTGCCATTTTTACCCACCTCCTTATACATCAAGATTTGCTACATACTGGGCGTTATTTTCAATAAACGCTTTTCGAGGTTCAACCTTTTCACCCATCAGGATGGAGAAGGTCTCATCGGCGGCAATGGCATCATTCAGAGTAAACTGCTTTAAGGTACGGGTCTCGGGATTCATGGTGGTTTCCCAAAGTTCTGTGGCATCCATCTCACCAAGACCCTTGTTCCGACTGATCTCTACCTTGCCCTTACCGTCCTCGCCCCGCATTTCTGCGGAGATCTGATCCCGCTCCTCATCGCTGTACGCATAGCGGGTTTCCTTGCCCTTTACTAATTTATAAAGGGGCGGTACAGCGGTATAAACATAGCCGCCCTCTACCAGAGGCCGCATAAAGCGGAAGAAGAAGGTCAGCAGCAGGGTCCGGATATGAGCGCCGTCCACGTCCGCATCCGCCATGATAATAACTTTGCCGTAGCGGAGCTTTTCGATATTGAAGTCTGCACCGATATTCGTTCCCAAAGCCGCAATAACGGGATTGAGCTTATCATTATTATAAACCTTATCCAATCGTGCTTTTTCCACATTCAGCATCTTTCCCCAGAGAGAAAGGATCGCCTGAAATTTACGATCTCTGCCGTTCTTGGCAGAGCCGCCTGCGGAGTCACCCTCGACGATATAGATCTCAGAATACTTGGTATCCTTGCTCTGGCAGTCCGCCAGCTTGCCGGGCAAAGAGAGAGAGGTGGAAAGAGCACTCTTTCTTGCGCTCTCCCTTGCTTTACGGGCGGCCTCCCGGGCATGGGACGCGTCGATGGCTTTGCTGACGATGGTCTTGGCGACCTTGGGATTTTCCTCAAAGAATTCCATCAGCTTCTCGGAAATGATGGAGCTGACCAGTCCATGAACTTCGCTATTACCCAGCTTGGTCTTGGTCTGACCCTCGAACTGCGCCTCCTCCACCTTGACACTGATGATGACCGTCAGCCCTTCCCGCACATCATCGCTGGAAAGGTTGGAGTCCTTCTCCTTTAAAAAGCCCTTGGAACGGGCATAGTTATTGATCACTCGGGTGAGAGCGCTCTTAAAACCAGTTTCATGGGTACCACCCTCAGTGGTATTGATATCATTGGCAAAGGAAATGAGTGTTTCATCATAGCGAGTGGTATACTGCATCGCCACCTCTGCCATAGAGGTGTTCTTTTTCCCGCTGACATAGATGATCTCCTCATGGAGCGGCTCCTTGCTCTTATTGAGGTAGGTAACAAATTCCTTGATACCGCCCTCATAGTGCAGGACCTTTTTACGCTCCTTTTCCTCCCGCCGATCTTCAAACTCGATGCGCAGACCTGCGTTGAGGAACGCCTGCTCTCTCAAGCGCTTGAGCAGGACATCATATTCATATTCCAGGGTCTCGAAGATCTGATCGTCGGCTAAAAAGCGGACAGTGGTACCAGTTCTGTCGGTGGTACCGATCTTGCTGAGAGCGCCGTCGGAATGACCTCGCTGATACTTCTGATAATAGATCTCGCCGCCGGAGTGGACCTCCACCTCCAGCCATTCGGACAGGGCGTTCACAACCGACGCGCCGACGCCATGCAAGCCGCCGGAGACCTTATATCCGCCACCGCCAAACTTACCGCCGGCGTGCAGGATGGTAAAGACCACCTCTACCGTAGGGATCCCCATTTTGGGATGGATGCCCACCGGAATACCGCGTCCGTTGTCTACAACCTCAATGATATTGCCGGGCAGAATAGATACCTTGATGGTATCGCAATAACCGGCAAGGGCTTCATCGATGGAGTTATCCACGATCTCATACACCAGATGGTGCAGACCCCGGATGGAGGTAGAGCCGATATACATACCAGGTCTCTTCCGTACTGCTTCCAGTCCTTCCAATACTTGTATCGAAGACTCATCGTATTGGTTGGTTACTTTTTCCTGATCCATTTTCATACTCCGTTTCTATAGATTAAATAAGAGAAATCTTTTTTACAAAATTGCAGCGTTTCAGCAGGGTCGGTGCTGAGATCTGCGAGATATAGACCACCACATCCATACCCCAATTGCAGACGATAAAGGACTTTGGGATATCGGTGGCGGCATTGATAAGCTTATGCTCTTTTTCCTTGGCGGCAAGGAACATCCTTGTCCGCTTGGAGACGGTGGCTTTATCCATATCGAAGATGCCGATGATATCACTTTTTTTGATCAACACATCCTGACCCAGATGCAGATACACGGACCCTCGCCACCTTTCCTTCTTTAATAAAGAAATTCTTATCGCCCTTCTTGCGGATCTTGCCCAGCTCGCAGGTGGTCAGCACCGTCTGCCTTCCGTCCATCTTTTGGAAGATAAACTTTTGCCGGTGGGCGTCCAGCTCCGATAAGATATCGTCTAATAATAAGACCGGTTCGCTGCCCTGCAGCTCGCGGATACACTCCGCCTCTGCCAGCTTCATTGCCAGCACCGCCGAGCGGATCTGACCCTGGGAAGCAAAGAATTTCATGCTCTTTCCGGCGAGAAGGATGAGAATATCGTCCTTATGGATTCCACACATGGTCTGACCCATGGTAATATCCGTCTGACGCATCCGCCGCAGCCGCTCTTTAAACAATTGGGCGTATTCCTCCCGGCTGACCGGATCCTTGGTAAACTGATTGAGATAGAGTAGCTTGAGTTTTTCGGGCTTTTGGGAGATCTCGCCATAAAATTCCTTGGCGTATTCCGAAAGCCTGGCAATATATTTTTGCCGCGCCTCGGCGATATATGATCCCGCCTCCGCCAGCTTTTCATCCCAGATATCCAACATTTCGCTCATGGCAAAATTGCTCTGACTCTGACGCAAAAGGGCATTACGGTTTTTAATGATCTTTTGATAATTTAATAATGTATCGGTATATTTCAGATCCAAGGAGCACAGCGCCATATCCAAAAAGCTCCGCCTTTTATGAGGACCCTCTTTGATGAGATTCAGGTGATCCGGGGTAAAAATAACTGACTGAAAACAGCCTAAAAGGTCACGCAGCCGCGGTACCACCAGTCCGTTATGCCGAAACTCCTTGGGTCTTCCTCGGGAAAAGAGGATCTTCATCTCCTCCTCCCGCTCGTCAATGGCATAGGTTAGGGTGATAGCGGCATTTTCCACTCCAAATCGGATCAACTGCTCCTCTTTTAAGACTCGATAGCTTTTCAGGCAGGAACAGAAATAGATCGCTTCGATGCAGTTGGTCTTACCCTGGGCATTATGCCCGGCTAAGATATTGATGCCGTCCGCAAAGGAGAAGGTCTCATCCTCAAAATTTCTGAAATTTTCAAGCCGCAGGGAAAGGATCTTCATTGGATAATAAGATATTCTATGCCGTCAAAGGTAAACCTATCGCCGGGATACAGTTTTTTTCCCTTCATCAGGCAAGTTTCCCCATTGACCATAACATCCCCGCTGACAATCATCATTTTCGCCATGCCGCCGGTCTCCGCCTCGCCGGATAATTTCAAGGCATCGCAAAGACGGATATATTCATCCTTGATCAAAAGCCTATTCATGGGTTATTCCTTCATTCTCAGAGGCAGCACCAGAAAGAGATAATCATCTTTTTCCACCGGCTTCAGAATGATGGGCGCCAGGTTGGACTGAAGCTCAATGACGATTTCCTCATCATCGCAGGCGGAAAGGGCTGCCAGCATATATTTATAGTTGAACCCGATCACCATTTTATTGGAAAAGGGCTCGCAATGGACTGTATCGTTGAATTTACCAATATTGGACGCGGTGGTAATATCAATATGGTCAAAATCAAAGTCACAGCGAATGGGACTGATGATGGTCGCATTTGCCATCAGAGATGCTCGCTCAATGACCTGAGCAAATTCCCGGACATTGACCCGTACTTGGAATTTATAGTCTTTAGGAATAGCTGCCTTATAGTCTAAAAATTCTCCTTCCAGCAGCCGGGAAACTAATTGAACATTACCAAAACGGAAGCAAACAAAGTTCTTACTGTTGCAGATCTGGATGGTATCCTCTTCACTGTCCGGCAGGATCTTTAGCATTTCATTCAGTGCCCGGGAAGGAATAACCACCTTTTTAAAGTTCCCCAAAACTTGAACATAAGGTGCTTTACGGATGGCAAGCCGGAAATTATCCACTGCCACTGCATTCACAAATCCATCCTCAGTCAACTCAAAGAGAACACCCGTTAAAATCGGCTTCAAATCGGTGATAGATACAGCAAAGATGGTCTGCCGCACCATATCCTTAAAATCGGAATAGGTCAGGACGATCCCATCCTCACTGAGGACATTCGGCATCTCCGGGAAGTTTTCCGGGGACATGCCGGTAATAGTAAAGTTGGAATGTCCGCCATGGACGGTGGTCAGATAAGTCTTATTATCGACCTCCACAGTGACCGGGCAGGAGGGTAGCTTTCGGACAATATCGCCGATCAGCTTGGAGGAAAGAATGACCGTTCCGTTTTCGGTATCCTCTGCATCGATCTCATAGGTAATAGAGATGCTCAGATCATAAGCACTGAAACGGACGGTTCCCGGTCGTTCAATCTCGATAAGGATTCCCTCCAGCGCGGGGATGGTGGATTTTACGCTCGCCGCCTTCTGGACAATATTAATTGCTTCATTCAGCACGTTTCTGTCACAAGAAAATTTCATGCGTCGTTCCTTTCTTTTCTATGATTAATGTAGTAGAAGTTGTTGTTCTGTGCAAAAACCGCAAAAACCGTCGTTTTGCTGATGAGGATGCGGAAATTTGCCTGTTTAAACCCTGTGATTATAAGCTTTTGATTTCCACAAACATTGAACAGTATTATGTAAACTGTTAAAAAATCTGTGGAAAGTGTTAAAAGGAGCCTGTGGAAAAACAATAACTTTGTTAATAAGATTTCTTGATATTTTCGATCAGCTCCGCCGCGATCTTAGCGGTGTTGGGATCCTGCTTGATGGTTTCCTCCATCTTTTTAATAGAGTAAAGGACGGTGGTATGATTTTTTCCGCCCATCTCCTTGCCGATTTCCGGCAGAGAAAGGTTGGTCAGCGTCCGGATGATATACATTGCCATCTGCCGGCAGGAAACGATCTCATTCTTCCGCTTTTCGCTCTTGATATCCTCAATGGAATAATTATAATAACGGGATACTTGATCGATGATAGAGGAAGGAGTGACGGCAGAATTGGTATTCTCCTTGATAACTGCCTCCATGGCGTCCTTAGCAAGGGCAATAGTGGGAGTCTGACCCCAGAGGGAATTATAAGCCTTCAGCTTTTTGATGGTCCCTTCCAGCTCTCGGACATTGTTTTTGATCTTGGTGGCGATCAGCTCCACCACTTCGTCTGGAATATTGAGATTATAGAAGTTGGCTTTCCGCTTGATGATGGCGACCCGGGTCTCATACTCGGGGGGCTGAACATCGGCAGTAAGACCCATAGCAAACCGGGACTGCAAGCGTTCCTCTAAGTTATTAAGGTCCTTAGGCGGACGGTCACTGGTGAGGATGATCTGCCGGTTATTCTCATAAAGGGAATCAAAGGTATGGAACATCTCCTCTTGCACAGAAGGTCTGCCGCTGAGAAACTGGACATCGTCCATTAAGAGGATATCTGCCTTGCGGTATTTATTTTTGAATTGCCGCTGAGTCTGATGCTGGATGGCATCGATTAGCTCGCTGGTAAATTCATCACCCTTGATATAGACAATAACCAGATTGGGATCATTTTCCTGAATTTTATTGGCGATAGCGTTGATCAGGTGGGTCTTGCCCAATCCACTGTGACCATAAAGAAAGAAGGGGTTATAGGCACCCGCCGGGTTATTGGCGATAGCAAGCGCTGCCGCATGGGCAAATTCATTTTCCTTACCCACAACAAAATTCTCAAAGGTCAGATTTGATTTGGCATTGAATGCCTGGATCTCCTCCGCTTCAATCCGGGGCAGGGCGGTATTGACCTCCTCATTTTTCCGGTGGGTCATCTCCCGGAACCGGGGCGGGACCTCATCCTCTGTCATGACCTGCATGGTCACATCAAAACCCATGACACTTGAAATTGCATTCTCTACTTCCGCTTTGTATTTTTTATCGATAATACTTTTCTGGAAGAGAGTAGAAACGCAAAAATAGGCAACATCATTTTCCATTTTCATAGGAACCAGCAGCTTGATCCAGCTTTCAAACGAAGTGCTGTTCAGATCGTTCTGCAAAATGACCAGTGCTTTTTCCCAAACATCCTTAAACGATTGCATCATCAATCTCCCCTCTATAAAAATTAAATAGTTATACACATATATTTTAACATATGTTTAAAACAAATGCAATATATTTATTTTATATATTATAACTATAAATATAGTTTCCTTTAAATTAATAATTGGCGAATGAAACAGTTGACAAGCCTGCAGATCCGCTATATAATTAAGTTTCAGATCACAAATGGAGGAAAAACCATGAAAAATACAGAAAAAACAATGGAACAGATCGTGACCCTTTGCAAAAACCGTGGCTTTGTCTATGCCGGCAGTGAGATCTATGGCGGACTTGCCAACTCCTGGGATTACGGTCCTTTGGGTGTGGAATTCAAGAATAATGTGAAGAGGGCCTGGTGGAAGAAATTTGTCCAGGAATCTCCTTATAATGTGGGCTTGGATTCTGCCATCATCATGAATCCAGAAACCTGGGTGACCAGCGGTCATGTGGGCGGTTTTTCCGATCCGTTGATGGACTGCAAGGATTGTCATGCCCGCCACCGTGCCGATAAGCTCATCGAGGATGCGGGCGGCAAGGCGGAAGGGATGACCTTCGAGCAGATGCAGGACTATATCAAAGAGAATAATATTGAGTGTCCCGACTGCGGAAGCCGGAATTTTACCGACATTCGGAAATTCAATCTGATGTTCAAGACCTTTATCGGTGTTACCGAGGACGCTAAAAATGAGGTCTATCTCCGCCCCGAGACGGCGCAGGGCATCTTTGTCAACTACGCCAATATCCAGCGTACGACCCGTAAAAAACTGCCTTTCGGCGTCTGCCAGATCGGAAAGTCCTTCCGGAATGAGATCACGCCGGGCAACTTTGTCTTCCGTACCCGGGAATTTGAGCAGATGGAGTGCGAATTCTTCTGTAAGCCGGATACCGACCTGGATTGGTTCTATTATTGGAAAGACTTCTGCAAGAACTGGCTGATTTCCCTGGGCATGAATGAGGAAAATATGCGTCTGCGTGATCATGAGAAGGAGGAACTTTCCTTCTATTCCAAGGCGACTACCGATATTGAGTTCCTCTTCCCCTTCGGTTGGGGCGAGCTTTGGGGGATTGCTGACCGTACCAACTATGACCTGGGTCGCCACCAAGAAGCCAGCGGTAAGAGCCTGGAATACTTTGACCCTGAGACCAACGAGCATTATATCCCTTATGTTGTGGAGCCCTCTCTGGGTGCTGACCGCGTGGCGCTGGCATTCCTTTGCGAAGCTTATGACGAGGAAGTTTTGGATGCGGAAAAGAATGATACCCGCGTGGTACTCCGCCTGCATCCCGCTTTAGCTCCTGTCAAGGCGGCAGTGCTGCCCCTCTCCAAGAAACTCTCCGGGGCTGCTCAGGAGAAGGTCTACAGTGTCCTCTGCAAGGAATTCAATGTGGAATTCGACGATGCCGGCTCCATCGGTAAGCGCTATCGTCGGCAGGATGAGATCGGTACTCCCTTCTCCATCTGCTACGATTTCGAGAGCGAAGAGGACGGCTGCGTCACCATCCGTTTCCGGGATTCTATGGAGCAAAAACGGGTAAAAATTGAAGAATTGACCGAATTTATCCGCAAAAGCTTGGAATTTTAAAACTTTTGGTTGACAAATTATGTTGACCTATTATATAATATAAAACGCTCAAAAAATGTAAAGTAGATCCTTAAAGTAAAGGAGGAAAGAAAAATGCTTCGGACTTATCAGCCTAAAAAAAGACAGAGAAGCAAGGTTCATGGCTTCAGAAAGAGAATGCAGACCGCCAACGGTCGTAAGGTTTTGGCCAGAAGAAGAGCAAAAGGCAGAATTAGATTATCTCACTAAAATAAAGGCCGCAATTTCGCATTGCGGTCTTTTTTATTGAGGATAAGGATATGAAGATCGAGAGCGTAAAGGAAAACGTAAATTTCAGAAGAGCATATCATCAGGGCAGATCCGCTGTTTTTAAGGAAATGGTGGTTTACTGGCGGAAAAACCGACTTGGCAAGACCAGGCTGGGCATTACTGTCAGTAAAAAACTGGGTAATTCTCCGGAGCGTAACCGTATCCGGCGGATCATCCGGGAGGGCGTGCGGCTTAATGCGGCGCTGCTGCCCCCGGGGCATGATATTATTATTGTTGCCCGCAGTCGGTGCCTGAAGTGCAAGAGCACTGATATTCAGCGCCTGATCCGGGAGACCTTTTCGGATTGAGCACCCTAAAAGGACTTCGCAGGCTCTTCATTTTGCCTATTCGCGCCTATCAAAAATGGATCTCTCCTCATATCCCTGCCCGCTGCAAATTCTATCCCACCTGCTCCGCTTACGCCTGTACGGCGATTTTGCGCTTTGGCATATTCATCGGCGGAGGGCTGGCATTATGGCGGATTTTGCGCTGTAATCCCTGGTCCATGGGTGGCTATGACCCGGTCCCGGAAAGGGATCAGTTGTTTAAAAGGAGAAAGAAATAATGAGTTTATGGAGTTATTTGATTGTTCCCTTTGCATGGATCATGCAGCAATGCATGGCTTTGCTGAACAATTACGCCCTGGCTCTGATCGCTTACGCGCTGATCACTAAATTGATCATCTTCCCGCTTTCCATGAAGCAGCAGAAGAATCAGCTGAATATGGTGCGGATGCGTCCCTATCAGGAAGCCTTGGCAAAAAAATACGGCAACAACAGAGAAAAATACAATATGGAGTTGCAAAAGCTCTATCAGCGTGAGGGTTATAACCCTATGAGCAGCTGTACGCCCATGCTGATCCAGCTTCCGCTGATCCTGTTGATCTATAACATTGTCCGTCATCCCTTGACCTATGTTCATTTCAATAAACTGTTCACCTCCAAGGCGGCAGATGCAGTCTATCAGCTTGCTGTTAAGGTGCAGACACATCTTCCTCAAAATATGCTGAACAATGACGGTTTGCTGAAAATTACGCAGGAAAAGATCAGCGATTATGAATTGCAGATCTATAATGCTGCTACCCAGAGTGGTGAGATCAATATTCCCGGAGATAGCATCTTTGGGCTGTTTAATCTTTCCGGCACCCCCAGCCAGGATCTTTGGAGCTGGATGATCCTCATCCCCATTCTGGCAGGCGTTACCGGCTATATTACCTCCTGGTTCAGCCAGAAGCTCAATTCCATGACCCAGGATCCCGCAGTGGCAGGTAATACGAAGATGATGACCTATATGATGCCCCTCATCTCTGTATTCTTCTGCTATTCTCTTAACTGTGCCTTGGGCTGGTACTGGATCATCTCCAATGTACTGAGCATCGCCCAGACCTATATCCTGCATAAGATGTATGACCCCAAAAAGGTGCTGGCTGAGGTGGAGGAAAAGATGCAGCGGGAGAAGGACCAGAAGAAAGCAAAACGCAGCGCTGCCGCCGCCAAAAAGGCTGCTGCCATCGCTGCATCCAAGAAAAAGAAATAAGGGTGGAGTAAAAAATAATGGCAATCAAGGAATTGTTTTTTGAAGGAAAGACCATCGATGCGGCAGTAGAGAGAGCCGCTCTGGAACTGAATGAAGATAAAGATCTCCTTAGTTATACGGTTGAGGAGACCCCCTCTAAGGGAATCTTCGGTATCGGCGCGACCCTCGCCAAGATCAAGGTTGAGATCGAAGTTGCCGACGAGCCCAAGAAGGAAGAGGCTCCCAAAAAGGAAGCCAACATCCCTGCTTGGGAGCCGGAAAAGCTTTCCGGAAAGGGTAAAAAGTCCGAAAAAACCGAGAAAAAGCAGGAGAAAAAACCTGCTAAAAAGGCAGAGCCTATCGTGCTGGAACCGGAAGTGGAAAAGAAGCCGGTGGACGATGAAAATTCCAAGAAGATCATTGAGTTTATCAGCGGTCTTCTGGTGCATATCGGTGCCGAGGAAGAAAGCGCAGTTAAGGTAGAGATCGGCGAGGAGGACCACTACTATGTGGAAGTCAGCGGCGCCAAGATGGGCGTGCTGATCGGTCGCCGGGGCGAGACTTTGGACGCGGCGCAGTACCTCTGCGGTCTGGTCATTAATAAGGGACGCAGCGGCGATAAGCTCCGCGTTACCATCGATACCGAGAACTACCGCGCAAAGCGTATCCGCACTCTGCAGAACCTGGCAGAAAAGAATGCGGAAAAAGCGCTGAAGTATAAGCGCAACATCACCATGGAGCCCATGAGCCCCTATGAGCGTCGTATTATTCATGCTACCCTCACCGGAAGAGAAAACATTACCACCTTCTCTGTTGGCAGCGAGCCCAAGCGTCGTGTTGTTGTCAGCTATAAGAAATAAGAGAGAACCAAAAAAGAGTGATCGAAAGATCACTCTTTTTTATTGCAACTTTCATTATAATGTTGTAAAATAAAATGTAATATTGTTTTTAAGAGGTAAAAAATGACCAATACCATTTGTGCCATATCCACTGCCCCGGCAACGGCGGCGCTGGGCATCATACGGGTCAGCGGACCGGAAGCCATTTCTATTGTGGGGTCGGTTCTGAATAAGCCTATCGATCAGCCGGGTAAGGGATATCTCCGCCGCATTGAATTTGACGGCGAGGTCTACGACCAGGCGGTGGTCACCCTTTATCGGGCACCCCACTCTTATACCGGCGAGGATACAGTGGAGCTCTGCTGCCATGGCGGGCTGTATGTCCTGCAGAGCGTAGTAGAACTGTTGCTCCGGCAGGGCTGCCGCTTGGCGGAGCCGGGAGAATTCTCCAAGCAAGCCTTTTTAAACGGCAAGCTGGATCTCATTAAAGCCCAGGCGGTCATCGATCTCATTGAGTCATCCTCCCGGGCGGAGCAGAAAAACGCCCTCTCTCAGATGGAGGGGCATCTTTCCCGCAGGATCACAGGCATTTATGACCGGCTGGTGGAATTGAACACCGCCCTCTTGGCGTATGTGGATTTTCCCGAGGAGGTGGATGCCCCGGAGGAAGATCTTCTTGCAGAGCTGCACTCCTTGGATGATGCACTTTCCCAACTTCTGGCGGGCAGCAGCCGAGGGCAGTTGATCCGGGAGGGATTGAACATTGCTATAGTCGGGGCGCCCAATGTGGGTAAAAGTACCTTGATGAACCAACTGCTGGGCTATGACCGCAGCATCGTATCTTCTATCCCCGGCACTACCCGGGATACTGTTACCGAGGGCTGCCGCTTAGGGGATCTGAAATGCCATATTGCTGATACCGCTGGTATCCGTAAGACCGCCGATCCGGTGGAGCAGCAGGGCATCACCATTGCCCGAAAAAGAGCGGAAGAAGCGGCGGTGGTCTTTGCGGTCTTTGACGGCTCTCGCCCCCTCACTGAGGAGGACAAAGCTTTGGCGGAGGAGTTCGGCGGAGGGCGTAATTTGGCCATCATTAACAAGGCAGATCTGCCTCAAATTGCAAACAAAGAGTATATTCAAAGTAAATTTATACATTGCGTAGAGATTTCTGCTCAAAACGGAACCGGTTGCGAGCGGTTGGATGAATGGGTTCGAGCGGAATTTTCGGTGGCGGACACCGAGGCGCAGGGGCTGATCACTTCGGTCCAGCAGACCCAGCGGCTGCTGGCAGGTCAGCGATATATTCGTCAGGCGATCAGTGGTTTGGAGCAGGGCTTCACGCCGGATATGGCGTCCTTGGACATCACAGAAGCCGCCGCAGCTGTAGGTGAAGTGACGGGTGCTACCGTTACCGACCAAATGATCGATCAAATTTTTTCTCGTTTTTGTGTTGGAAAATAAAAAGGACATTTATGGAAAAATATTTTATTGAAGATTTAGATATTGCGGTGATCGGTGCAGGGCACGCCGGCATCGAGGCAGGTCTTGCCGCTGCCCGGCTGGGTTGCCGGGTGGGGGTCTTTACCATCTGCCTGGATGCGGTGGGCAATATGCCCTGCAACCCTTCCATCGGTGGGACTGCCAAAGGGCATTTAGTCTGTGAGATCGACGCCTTAGGCGGAGAGATGGGCAAGGCGGCAGATGCCACCTTCCTTCAGAGCCGGATGCTGAACTTAGGCAAAGGACCGGCTGTTCACTCCCTCAGGGTACAGTCCGATCGCCGGGAATACAGTAAATACATGAAGCACGCTTTGGAGCGGCAGGAAAATTTGCAGCTGATCCAAGGAGAGATCGTGAAGATCGAGGCGGAGGACGGTCATGTGACCGGAGTAGTGACCCATCTGGGGGCGCACTACGGTGCAAAGGCGGTCATCTTAGCCACCGGGACTTATCTCAAAGGCGAGATCATCATTGGCGAAAGCCAGCTGCCCGGCGGACCGGACGGGATGTTTCCCGCCAATGCCCTGAGCAGCTGTCTGGAGGATTTGGGGATCCCGCTCCGTCGGTTCAAGACCGGCACCCCGGCGCGGGTCAACCGCCGCAGTCTGGATTTTTCCAAAATGCAGATCCAGGAGGGGGACGAGGAGATCATTCCCTTCTCCTTTGAAAATGAGGAGATTGGGGAAAATCGGGTGGTCTGCTGGCTGACCGCCACCAATGAAAAGACTCATCAGATCATTCGCGACAATATCCACCTTTCCCCCATCTATAGCGGGCAGATCCACGGCATCGGTCCTCGCTATTGTCCCAGCATTGAGGACAAGATCATGCGGTTCAAAGAAAAAACTGCCCATCAATTGTTTGTGGAGCCCTGCGGGTTGGAGACGGAGGAGATGTATCTCCAGGGTCTTTCCTCTTCCCTGCCGGAATTTGTTCAAAGGGAGTTCATCCATTCCATTAAAGGCTTAGAAAATGCCGAGATCATGCGGGTGGCGTATGCCATTCAGTACGACTGCGTGGACCCTCAAGCGCTCTATCCCACCTTGGAATTTAAGGCAGTGGCAGGTCTTTACGGTGCCGGACAGTTCAACGGCTCCTCCGGTTATGAGGAGGCGGCGGCGCAGGGCTTGGTTGCCGGTGTCAATGCGGCGAAGAAAATTCAGGGTAAGGATCCTTTGATCCTGGATCGTGCCAATTCCTATATCGGGACATTAATTGATGATTTAGTCACAAAGGGAACCCCTGAGCCCTACCGGATGATGACCAGCCGCAGTGAATATCGCCTTTTGCTCCGGCAGGACAATGCCGACTTACGGCTGACCCCCATCGGCTATGAGATCGGCTTGATCTCCCGGGAGCGGTACGCAAGATTTTTGAAAAAGAAGGAAAATATTGAAAGAGAGATCGAGCGGCTACGCAAGACTCATCTTTCTCCCTATAATGAGGAACTGCAGATCATTCTGGAAACCTGCGGCACACCCCGGCTGAACGGTGGGGCATCCTTGGCGGAGCTGATCTCCCGTCCTCAGGTGGGGTATTTTGATCTGGCGCCGGTGGATCCGGACCGTCCGACTTTGACCAAGGCGGAGGGCAGGCAGGCGGAGATCTCCATCAAATACGAGGGGTACATAAAAATGCAGCTCTCCAAGGTCAAGGAATTCCAAAAGCTGGAGAACCGCAGGATCCCTGAGGATCTGAACTATGCTGAAATGGAAGGCTTGCGCCTGGAAGCACGCCAGAAATTGGCGGCGGTCAAGCCGGTCAGTATTGGGCAGGCGAGCCGCATCAGCGGTGTCAGGCCTGCGGATATCAGCTATCTGATGATCGAGCTGGAGCAAAGGAGAAAAAATCATGGAAAGAATGAATAGACTCGTCTCTCTGCTGGAGATGGATCTTCCGGCGGATCTGGGCGAAAAGCTTTTGTCCTTTGAGGAGCGGCTTTTGGAGACCAACCAGGTGATGAATCTGACCGCCATCACCGATCCGGAGGAGATGATGAAAAAGCATTACTGGGATAGCATCTATCCCCTCTCCAAGGGACTCTTTCCGGAGAACGCCAAGGTGGTGGACGTGGGCTGCGGGGCGGGGTTCCCTTCCCTACCGCTGAAGCTGGCGGCGCCCCATTTAGATATGACCCTCTTGGATTCTTTACAGAAGCGATTGAACTTTCTGGATGGTGTTGTCCGAGATTTGGGGCTGGAAAAGATCCGCACGCTCCATATGCGCGCCGAGGATGCAGGGCGAAACCCTCAGCTGCGGGGCGAGTTTGATATCGCAGTCTCCCGGGCGGTGGCTGAGCTTTCTAAACTGCTGGAATACTGCCTGCCGTTGGTGAAAAAGGGCGGCGCTCTCATTGCTTATAAAGGCGCTACCGCTGATGAGGAACTGGAGAACGCCCAAAACGCCATCCGCATTTTAGGCGGCAAGACGGAGCAGGTCTTTCACTACACCCTTCCCGGCGAGGAGGATAAGCGAGCGATCATTGTGATCCG
>JAZREO010000127.1:0-1138 GCA_045660845.1 Eubacteriales bacterium | reverse complement strand
GATAAACGGGATCCGCTTCACAGTACCCTTCCGGGTGACCATCATCAGATACTCATTTTCATAGAATTCTCTGGTAATGACCATTGCGGTGACATTTTCACCGGGTTCCAAAGGCAGAACATTGACCATCGCAGTACCCCGGGCGGTGCGTCCTGCCTCGGGGATCTGATAACCCTTCCGATGGTGGACCTTGCCATTATCGGTAAAGAACAGAATATGATCGTGGGTAGAAGCGATATTCAGACTCTTCACAAAGTCTTCTTCCTTCAGATTCTGGGCATTGACACCTCTGCCGCCACGGCTCTGGGTGCGGTAAGTATCTACCGGCATTCTCTTAATATAACCGTGGTTGGAGATGGTAAAGACGCACTGCTCTTCCTCGATGAGGTCTTCAATGTCGATCTCATCTTCAATATCCTGAATTTCGGTCTTCCGGTCATCGCCGAACTTGTCACGAATGGCAACCAGTTCCTCCCGGAGAACGCCCTGGAGTTTTGCAGGGTTCGCCAGAAGATCGTTATAATATGCGATTTTTTCCTGAAGCTCGTCGAATTCTGCCTGAAGTTTCTCTCTGTCAAGACCCTGCAGGGCTTTCAGACGCATATCCAAAATTGCCTGCGCCTGGACATCATCCAAACCAAAACGCTCGCAGAGTTTCTCCTTGGCATCGTCATAAGCGCTGCGGATAATGCGAATAACCTCGTCGATATTATCCTGAGCAATCAGCAAACCTTCCAAAAGGTGCGCCCGCTCCATTGCCTTTTTCAGATCGTACTGGGTGCGGCGGGTCAGCACTTCCATCTGGAATTGCAGATACTCGTCGATGATCTGCCGCAGAGAAAGGATCTTCGGCTGCTTCTGATCATCCACCAGCGCCAGCATAATAATGCCGAAACTGCTTTGCAGAGGGGTCTGCTTAAACAGATTGTTCAGCACCACCTGCGCATTGGCATCCTTCTTCAGTTCGATGACGATACGCATACCGTTCCGGTCGGTCTCGTCCCGGAGGTCAGAAATACCCTCCAGCCGCTTGTCCTTTACCTGGTCGGCAATGGTCTTGATCAACTGGCGTTTATTCACCTGATAAGGCAGTTCCGTTACGATAATACGGACTCTGTCCTTATTAAATTCTTCAAAT
>JAZREO010000126.1:0-7187 GCA_045660845.1 Eubacteriales bacterium | reverse complement strand
GGTCACCCAGGGACCTAAGGAACGTCCGCCGAGGAAGTATTCCTCGGAGTTTTTATTGGCACGCTTGGCATACAGCACACCAATCAGAATGACCGCCGCCATATAAATGACCATGGCGATCAGGATCTGCAAAGTTTTGCTCTCCATTTTGTTTCCTCCTATTGCAACATTTAGATAAAAATATACTATTATTTTAACAGAAAGTTTATTTGATTGCAACCTTAAAATGAAAAGAAACCCGCTTTTCAAGCGGGCCTCTTTATCATTTGTTTATGCAGCGTTGTACGGGGGGAAGGTCTTGCCATAGGGATCCCATTCGCCCACGCCTGCCAAATACCGCAGGATCACCAGCGCGTCAAGGATATCGACAGTGCCAGCTTTTGTTCTGTTTGCATTGGCAGCCTCCATATCAAGGGCTGTCTCATCCACCAGCAGGATCTCATACTTCATGATGACCTGTGCATCTAAAATATTGACCTCGCCGTCACCATTAGCGTCGCCCCAGAGATAATCCAGGATCTCGATCATGGCACTGCTGCCGGCAACCGGAATGTACTGTCCGTTTTCATTGGCGGCGCCGGTATTTTGCGTGTTCATCTCATGACCGACAGGTGCGACAGAAATAGAATGATACCCGATTTCAGCACCCTCAATGATCTCAAAGCTCAGGGTGACCAGTTTCTTGCCATCTGTCTCAGCCGCCGTCAGGTTGGTCGCGTTGGCAAAGGTCAGCGGAAGATAACCATGTACCTGGGTCAGATCCGCAGGCTTCAGACAGTATTCAAACATACCGTTCTCCACGCTCCGGAGCTCCATCACATCAGCATCGTAGGTCACGCCCAGGTTGAGACCGGCAACACCGGTATTATTGGCAAGTTCCAGCGTAACCTCGATGGTAGAACCGTCGATGGTAGTCATGGGTACATTGACAACGATCCCCAACTTATCCCCCAGATTCAGCGCGGGAACATCCGCATAGAGGATATAACCGCAATCGTCGCAGACATACCGGGCAATGCCCTTACCGTCGGAATCAGCAGTAGGATAGGTAGGCTTCTTCACAACCGTACCGGTTCCCAGATCATCAACATCATGCTTGGAATCGGTATCCTCCACATCATAATGCTCTCCGCAGACTTTGCAGGTATAGCGCCAGTAGCCGTTAGCGGTCTGAGTATGAACTGTATAAACAGAGTCAAAGTCGCACTGCTCTTTCTTCTCATACCCGCAATCACAGATAATGGTGTGATAATAAGTGCCATTTTCATAGGTCTGCGTCTTGGTCAGGACGCAATCCTCGGTGATCGTATCGCCGCAGAGCGAGCAGATCTTGGTATGCCGCACACCATCGCCGAGAGTAAATTCATAGACGCAGGCATCATCGGTCTTAACCAGCCCGCAGCCACCCGGAATCAAACATTTAATAGTATGGGTGCCGTCGGTATCGTTCTGGGTGTAGGACAATGTACCATTGTCTACACTATGAGGACATTCGAACTCTCGAATGACAGTATCCTCTGTAAATCTTCTTGCAGAGAGGGAAGCGTAGGTAGAGCCGTCTTGCCATGTATAAGCGTCGACAAATTCTCTTTCCAGCCCGATCAGCTTGCCCTCAGAATCAGTATAAAGAGAGACCGGTTCGCTCAGCAGCCTCTGGAAGGTGACCTTCACAGGCTTTCCCTCGGTAGCGAATATGGGAATATAGGTATTCCCACTCTTTTTCATCGCCCAAGTCTGCCCGCTACCGGTAGCGTTCGCCGTCCAAGCAGCCTCACCGGATTCGATCGCCGCAAGGTTATTTTCTCTTGCTTCGCCGTTCCTTACTAACGCGGTTATATCGGAGTAAAGATTGACCGGAGTAGCAACCGTTCCGGCAGAGACATCACCAAACAAAGACACCGTTACCGATTTAGCAGTAAAGATATTTTCGCAAACCGTTACACTACCGTTACCTTTTATTCTACCGGTCAGCAATCCGTAACGCGATGACTTTATCTTCGTATTGAATATGCCGACATTTTTGATCGTAATAGATGCAGCATTGACTTCGCCGAACAATCCAGCGGAAGTAGATGCGTCCGTTATGTATTTGTTATTGTTCAAATAAACCGTATCGATAGTAAATGCGCCGCCGTTTGCCTGACCAACCAGGAAGCCGTTATTGGGAGAGGCGGTATCGATCGAACAATTCTGAATATCAACATTTTTGAAGGTAATGTTCTTCCCCTGACCGACTATCAGAGATATCCGCGGTGAGCCGGTCCCTTTTATGGCAGCACAGTTGATTAAAGATACTCCGCTGATCTCCAGCCTCGTTCCGCTATAGACATTGATCAGCAAACCGCTGTAGTTGACAGACGCGGTCACAGAACAATCCTTAAAGGTGAGGTTTTTGATTGCCGCGCCTGCATAATCGCCCAACCAGGCATTTTCGGTCTTAAGCCCGGTAATCGTGTGTCCTTTACCGTCGATGGAAGCGACCAATCCGCTCAGATCATTCGCATTACCAATTGCGCTGGAGGTATAATTTTCAGGGATCGTAATATCTGCCACAAGCCGGATCGTTTGCTTATCGTTTAGATTGCCCTTATACTTGTAGACACGCTCCAGGTCCGATAAACTCGCGATTGTATAGATCGCTTCATTCGGGAAATCTTCATACTGACTGATGGACAACAGACTCAGATCAGGAAAAAGGATCTTTTCCAGCCTTGCCGCTTCATTCGCAAAATATTCGATATATTCCAGAGCCTCGGCATCTTCCATATTAGCTCTGTTTGCATAGATCTCCTTCATGTTCACCAGCAGAGTGACCAGATCCCGCCCACATTCGCTTGACTGATCGTAGCCGAGGTCCACATAATTCTGGTATTCACCGATCAGATCCTCAAGAAAGTTCCAGTTCGGAGCAGTTGCGACATAAACCAGTTCCGCATTTTTAGCGGGCATCAGGAATTCGCCATCCACAAGGGTTACGGGAGTCTTTTCCGCATCTTCATTCAGTGCATAGCCTTCATACTCAGGAGCAGTCAGTTTCTCACCAACTTGATGATAGGAGACCTCGGTGGAGAGCACATACTCACCGATCATCTTTTTGATAGTAAGAGAGTACGTGGCATCATACTTGTCTGTACTAAAAGCGGTGATGCCATCCTTCCCTTCGCTTTCGTCCTCTGCAACAACAGGGAGCACGAAGGCGGTGAACATAGAAATCAGCATCATCACCGCAGCAAGACCGGATATGAACCTTGTCTTTCTCGTGAGCATCATCACAACTCCTCCTCATGTACGATTTGCCCTACTAATTTATAAAACTTCGTAGAATTCGATAAAAAAGCTATTATATACAATCATTTTACCACAAGCATTGATTTTTGGAAAGCACCTTATGTTGTTTTTTTTGCACAATATGTGAAATCTTTTATTCTTTTGGAAAATCTCTTAGTTTCCGCCGGGTCTTTACTCTTTCAGATCCCAATCGATGGGATCTTTTAAAAACTCATTGGTCTTTATGAAATGTCCGCATCCGAAAAAGCCGTTATAGGCAGAAAGGGGACTGGGGTGAGCAGACTCTAAAATCAGATGGCGCGGATTTTTAATCAGTGCCTTTTTCGCCCGGGCATGGTTGCCCCAGAGCAGGAAAACGATGGGCTCCGGACGCTGGTCCAGAAGCTGGATGATCCTGTCGGTCAGCAGTTCCCAGCCCTGCCCTCGATGGGAGGCAGGTGCGCTCTCCCGAACGGTCAATACCGTATTGAGCAGCAGGACACCCTCCTGCGCCCATTTGGTCAGCTCTCCATGGTCCGGAGGCGTGATCCCCAACTCCGTTTCCAGCTCCTTGAAAATATTTTTCAGCGAGGGCGGCGGTTCCACCCCTTTCCGGACAGAAAAACACATCCCATGCGCCTGCCCCGGCTGATGGTAGGGATCCTGCCCTAAAATCACCGCCTTGACCTTTTCGTATGGGGTCTCTCTGAGGGCATTAAAAATATCCTCCATAGGCGGGTAGATCCGCCGGGTGCGGTATTCGGTTTTGAGAAATTCCCGCAGATTGAGATAATACTCCTGCTGAAACTGATCCGCCAGTAAGGCATCCCAACTGTTACCGAGATAGACCATATGTGTTCCTTTCTTAAGGAAGATCGCGGCAAAACTTCTTTAGTCCGCCGCAGAGTAATCGGATAGGGACCCCCAGCAAAAACCAAAGAACGCTATAGGGCAAGCAGATCTGACCCCAGAGGTTCCAGCGTTTTTTGGAATAGTCCCAGACATTCTTCCTCAGTATGATATTAAAAACGATCCCGAAGACCAATTCGATGACCGTGATCACCGCCGCAGTCTTGCAGCAGATCAGCCGGGCGCCCCGCTTGGTGCAGACCGGATAAAGGCAAAGACCGGCAAGCCCTCCTGCCAATGCCATGCTCCAATGGGTCCGCCCCCGCCAGAGCAATTCCAGCAGCGGATAACCGGCAAATCCTGCCGTAAAAGCGCCGATTTTTTCACTTTTTTTCACATAAATCACCCCATTTTTAGGGTGCACTGTTTTCAGCAAATTATGAGAGTGGTACTCTTCACTCCGAGGCGAACCGGACTTTAAAAACACAGATGATGTAGCCTACCACTGTCCAGCCCAGCAGCAGATTACAAAGCAGCAGCAGCCGGCTTTTTTTCATCCGTTTGCGATATGCAAAATAAGAGGGCAGCGTATAAATGGGCAGCGCAAACGCCGCGAAAAAGACGCCCAGGGCATATAGCATCGGCGGTGTCATGCCGGTCAGCCCCGTATTCAAACTGAAAAAACTGACGATTAATGCAAAGACACCGGTAGAAAACGAAAACGCCCAAAGGATCTGCCAGAAATGAAAGACCGGATTTTCTTTACGAGATAATTTTTCCATACTGCCGCTCCTTTCATCGAACTGAAACAATCATAACATATAATTCATAAATTTTCCATTGAATTTTTATCCAAAAAATGTATAATATTATTGTGAGTGATAAAGAGGTGAGTGAATGATGAGGCGGGCGCTGGTAATCGTCAATCCCCGGGCGGGGATGAGAAAAGCTAAAAAAGATATATTTGAGATCGTGGACCGGCTGAGTCGAAAAGGCTTCAGCGTTTCTGCCCAGACCACCACCCAGGCAGGAGACGGCTCCCGGTTTGTCCGGGAATACGGCGCGGGGCAGGATCTGATCATCTGCTGCGGCGGTGACGGTACCCTCAATGAGGTCATTAACGGCGTTTTGGATGCCGGTCTTCAGACTGCCATTGGCTATGTCCCCTCCGGAACTACCAACGATTTTGCCCGAACACTGCAACTGCCTAAAAAGGCGGAAAAATGTATGGATCTCATCCTCTCCGGACGACCCCATCACTACGATATCGGCACCTTCAACGACCGAAAGTTTACCTATATCGCTTCCTTGGGCGCCTTTACCAAAGTTTCCTACTCCACCCCTCAAAAGATTAAAAATGCCTTGGGACACACCGCTTATCTACTGGAGGGGGTCAAAGAGATCGGTAGCATCTCCCCCTTCGAAGCGGAATTTACCGCAGGCGGCGAGACCTACGCCGGAGAATTTCTTTTCGGCTCCATCTCCAACTCCACCTCCATCGCCGGGCTTTTTAAGCTCGATAAACTGGAGGTTCGCCTGGACGACGGCGAATTCGAATTAATGCTCATCCGAAATCCCAAAAATGTCAGTGATCTGAGGGGACTGCTGCAGGGACTGACCCAGGGAAAATACGACCCGCGGTATGTGGTCTTTACCCATGCGAAGGAAATCGGCTTCAATGCGCCCACCCCCCTCTCCTGGACCCTGGACGGGGAATCCGGCGGGGAGCACACCGAGGCGCAGATCTCTGTCCTCCACAATGCCATCAATATCATCATTTAAATCTCCGGAAAAATTTCCGGAGATTTTTTCTTGCCTCGGCGCAACTGTCCGTTTTATTGTACAAAGGTTCTGCTACAATAAAGCCAACAAAAGAAAGGAGATGTGCAAATGAACATTTTATGGTATGTATCGATCTGCATGATTTTTCTCAGCACCGCCCTTGCCTTCTCCCTGAAGGCTGAGAACAAGCGACTGAGAATCCGACTGGATCAAAAGCCAGAGGAGCAGATCATCGTCCGTCGGTTCCGCTCCATCATAGCGTGAGCTGAAATATGCCCGGGAAACGGCATCCTCCGGGATGCGGGCAAATGAAAAGGAGCTGTAAAAAACGAATGTTTTTTACAGCTCCTTTTTTACTCCTTCACAGTGTGCCGGGTAAAGACGCCGAAGTGATCGGAGACAAAAAGCCCATCCGGTTTATCGGTCAGTACACTATAGTAGGTGGGTTGGATCTGCTTGGTAACAAAGACAAAATCGATGATGGAGGTATAACTGTCCTGGTCCTTAAAGCCGTTGGCGGTGCCGCAATCATTTCCCTTTTCCAAAGCAGCATGGCGTGAATTCAGCAGGAGCGGCTCTCCTTCGCCCGCCGCATCGCCGGTCATTAGATAGGGATAACCCGGTCCCTCTTCATGCATATTGAAATCCCCGGTCAGGATCACCGGCATATCCGCATATTTCTCCTCGATCCAGGAATGAAGCAGCATGGAGGAATTGATCTCAGCGGTATCGGTCAGCCCATAGTGGGTATTCAGATGAACAAACTGGATACCTGTTTTCTTTTCCTTAAAGATACATTCGGTGACGATCCGGCATCGCTTGCCGTTGCCGTCGTCCCAGGAGGGGGAAGACTTCTCTGGGGTATCAGATAGCCAGAAATATTTTTCCTCCAGCAATTCGAGCCGATCTTTCTTATACACAATCGGAGTGGCCTCCTGAGACTTTTGGCTCCGGTACTGATAGACCATCCCATAGCCTCGGTCCTCCAACGCACTATACAGGAAGAAATCCCAGTTGGGGGTAAATTCCTGCAGCCCCATCAGGTCCGGCTGATATTCATCGATCAGCCAGAGGACCCGCTCATGACGGACAAAAAGTTCATTCTCCTCTCCATCGGCGCCGGCGTCGGTTCGCAAATTTTGGGAAAGGACGCTGATCTCAAATTCCTTGGGTCCGCCGCAGCCGCCCACGGGTAGCGCCAGAACCAAGGTCAGTAAAACTGCAGTAAATTTCAAAATCGATCTTTTCATTGCTGCTCTCCTATAAAGACCGTCCCCAGCCAAACGCCG
>JAZREO010000125.1:0-10524 GCA_045660845.1 Eubacteriales bacterium | reverse complement strand
TCCTTAAAGCCGCAGCGAATATAAACCTCACCGGGGGCGGTATTCTCACTGAGCAGTTGCTTGGCGGCAGTCAGCCGTTTGAGCATGATATAGCGATACACCCCGGTACCGATGGCGCGGCTAAACTCATGGGACAGATGGTACTTGCTGACGAAGAACCGCTTCGCTAATCCCTCTAAGGAGAGGTTTTCGCTGTAGTGCTCATTGATATAGTCCAGCAGCTCGCTGACCAATGAGGGCGCATCCTGCTCCCCCTCGGTACGACTGCCCGCATGAAGCGCCAGCCGGTTCAGCTCCACCATGATCTGCAAGAAAAGTCCCTCCGCATAGAGGGATGCGCCGTGCTCCTTACCGTAGCACTCCCGGACCAGGCGTCCCAGCAGTTCTGTCATATCCACCCGCTGAACTGAGGCAGAAAGATGCAGCAAGCGGATCTGTTCCGGTCCATCAAAGCAGCGGAGCAGGGAACTCTCCCCTGCCGCCAGTTGCTCCAGATAGTCTTTATCGACCCAAAGGATGATCCGTTCATAGTCGGGGCTGTCCGACGCGATGATGGGCTGATGCAAAACCATGGGATTGATCAGCAGGATATCTCCCGGCTTGAGGTGATAAAGCTGACCCTCTGCCCGATAGGTGACCTTACCGCCCAGAAAGAAAAATACCTCATAAAAATCATGATGATGAACCGTCACTTCCTCCGGGGTCATTTGATTATAATGGAAGATCTCAAAGTTTTTTTGGCGCATGGTCTGACGCACTTCAAAACGCTGTACTCTTTCTCTCACGATACCACTCCTTATAGTATAATATTACCGCAAGAATTGCAATGTGTCAAGCAATTAACACAATATTCATTGTAAAAAAATCGTGCTATACTAAATATATAATTATATAAATAGGAAAGGAGCAAAAAACCTTGAAACCTTTTATGGACAGAGATTTTCTGCTGACCACCGAGACCGCAAAAAAGCTCTATCATGAGTTTGCGGCTGACTGCCCTATCGTGGACTACCATTGCCATGTCAGCCCCCAGGAGATGTATGAGGACCGGCATTTTGAGAATATTACCGAAGTCTGGCTGGGCGGCGATCACTATAAGTGGCGCATCATGCGTTCCAACGGTGTGGACGAGCGTTATATCACCGGCGACGCCCCCGCCCGGGAAAAGTTCCAGAAATTTGCTGAAGCACTGCCCCGCGCCATCGGCAACCCCATGTATCATTGGTGCCACCTGGAGCTGAAAAAGTATTTCGGCTACGAGGGCATCCTCAATGGCGACACTGCCGAGGAAGTTTGGCAGCTGGCGGCTGAAAAGCTGAAGCAAGCCGATATGGGTGTCCGTGGACTGATCAATCAGAGCAATGTATCTTTCATCGGTACCACCGACGATCCCATCGATACCTTGGAGTGGCATAAAAAACTGGCGGAGGATGCATCCTTCAAGACCGTTGTTGCTCCCTCCTTCCGCCCTGATAAGGCACTGAACATTGATAAGGCTGGCTGGCTGGAATACATCAACCGTCTTTCTGCAGTGACCGGGATCCAAATCGATACGGTTGCGAAGTTGAAAGAAGCCCTTTCTGATCGGATCCGTTACTTCAACGACCACGGCTGCAAAGCCAGCGATCACGCTCTGGACCGTACTATCTACTGCGCGGCTACCGAGGAAGAACTGAATGCCGCCATGCAGAGAGGTCTCAACGGCGAGATCCTCACCCCCGCAGAGGCGGAAGGCTTCAAGACCGCCCTGCTCATGCACTGCGCCAAAGAGTATGCCAAGATTGGCTGGGTCATGCAGCTGCATTATAACTGTCTGAGAAATACCAATACGAAGATGTTCCGCAAACTGGGACCTGATACCGGATTTGATGTCATTGGACCCAATAACGATACAGAAAAACTCTGCCGGTTCCTGGATGCCCTCAATATGGAAGATAACCTGCCCCGTACCATCCTCTACAGTCTGGACGGCGGCGATAACTCTGTCATCGATACCATCCTGGGCGCTTTCCAAGGCACCGAGGTGGCTGGTAAGATCCAGCACGGCAGCGGCTGGTGGTTCAACGATAATAAGCAGGGGATGCTGGAGCAGATGATCTCTCTGGGCAACTTAGGGCTCTTGGGCAACTTTGTCGGCATGCTGACCGACTCCCGCAGCTTCCTGAGCTACACCCGCCACGAATATTTCCGCCGCATCCTTTGCCAGCTGATCGGTCAGTGGGTAGAAGACGGCGAGTATCCTGCGGATGAAAAGACCCTTAAGACCATCGTTCAGGACATTTGTTACTATAACGCCGAGCGTTATTTCAACTTAAAATAAGGAGGAACTTTGCCATGCAAATGACATTCCGCTGGTATGGCGAGGGCAATGATAACATCACCCCCGCTCATATCAAGCAGATCCCCGGCGTCACCGGGCTGGTCTGGGCGTTGCACGATAAGATGCCCGGCGAAGTCTGGGAAGTCGAAGAGATTGCTAAAGTCCAAAAGCAGCTGGAGCCCTACGGCTTCAACATGGATGTGGTGGAATCGGTCAATGTTCACGACGACATTAAGATCGGACTGCCCACCCGGGATCAGTACATTGAAAACTATAAGCAGACCATTCGCAACCTTTCTCGGTTCGGCGTCAAGGTCATCTGCTATAATTTCATGCCTATCTTCGACTGGACCCGCAGCGATCTTTTCCATCCGGTAGGAGATGGTTCTACCGCGCTGTTCTATGAAAAAAATATGATCCAGACCGACTATAACGCAATGGCAAAGTACATTCTCGACTTCACCGAGAAGTACAATATGAGCTTCCCCGGCTGGGAACCCGAAAGAATGGCAAAGCTGGACGAACTCTTTAAAGCCTATGCCGATGTGGATCATGAAAAGCTCTGGGCAAACCTGAAATACTTCCTGGAAGCCATCATGCCCACCTGCCGGGAGTGCGATATTAAAATGGCGATCCATATGGATGATCCCCCCTGGGATATCTTCGGTCTGCCCCGCCTGCTCATCAATGAGGAGAACATTGACCGCTTCCTCCGGATGGTGGACGATGAATATAACTGCCTGACCCTCTGCTCCGGTTCGCTGAACGCCGACCCCACTAATAATGTAGCAGAGATCATCCGCAAGCATTGTGACCGAATCGCCTTTGCGCACATCCGCAATGTGAAGCATTTTGAAAACGGCGACTTCTCCGAAGCAAGCCACCGGGACTGCGACGGTGATACCGGCATCCTGGAGATTATGCGTGCCTACCACGATTGCGGCTACAAGGGCTATATCCGCCCTGACCACGGACGCCATCTCTGGGGCGAGGGACCCGGAACTGTCCGTCCCGGCTATGGTCTTTATGACCGGGCTCTCGGCATTATGTATATGCTGGGCTGCTGGGATATGCTGGACCGCCTAAACGGCAAGGTCTAAACAAGAAGGAGCGACTAAAATGAAAAAGAATGTATTAAATACCGATCTCAACGGCAAGGTTGCTGTTGTTACCGGAGCGGGCGGCGTGCTTTGCAGCCACTTCGCCAAGGTACTGGCACGTGCCGGTGCTAAGGTGGCGCTCTTAGACCTCAATGAGGAAGCCGCTGCTGCCTACGCCGCCGAGATCGTGGAAGAGGGCGGCATCGCCAAGGCGTATGCCTGCAATGTACTGGATAAGACCATCTGCTATGAAGCGGCGGATAAGGTTCTGGCGGATTTCGGTCCTTGCGACATCCTCAACAACGGTGCCGGCGACAATAACCCCCGCGGCACCACCGATAAGGAATATTTCGAGATGGGCGATATCGATGCGGATACCAAGAGCTTTTTCGATCTGGATGCAGACGGCGTCGGGTTTGTTTTCAACCTGAACTTCCTCGGCACCCTCATCCCCACTCAGGCGTGTGCCCGCCAGATGGTGGGCAGAGAGGGCTGCAGCATTCTGAACATTTCCTCGATGAATGCTTACACCCCCCTCACTAAGATCCCCGCCTACTCCGGTGCTAAGGCAGCCATCTCTAACTTTACTCAGTGGCTGGCGGTGCATTTTTCAAGGGTAGGCATTCGGGTCAATGCCATTGCTCCCGGCTTCTTCTCCACCCAGCAGAACGCAAAGCTGCTCTGGAATGAAGACGGCACCCCCACCGCCCGGACGGGCAAGATCCTCGCCGCCACCCCCATGGGTCGGTTCGGTGAGACTGAAGAGCTGGAAGGCGGACTTCTGTTCCTGCTCAACGAGCAGGCTGCCGGATTCATCACCGGCGTTGTGTTACCGATTGACGGCGGCTTTTCCGCCTATTCCGGAGTATAAAATAAGGAGAATATGATCATGGAAAAATTTGTACCTGTAGTTGTCATCAAAGAGTTGAGCGAGACCGATAAGATCTTGACCGCGCTCAAGAACAACGGCATCAACTGTGCGGAGATCACCTTCCGCACCGCTTGCGCCGCAGAAGCCATTGCTTATGCCGCTAAGAACTATCCCGACATGAGCATCGGTGCCGGTACCGTTATCAATGCTGAGCAGTGCGAAGCCGCTCTGGCTGCCGGCGCGACCTTTATCGTTTCCCCCGGTCTTTCCGTTGCAGTTGCTAAGATCTGTAACGAGCGCAACATCCCCTACTATCCCGGCTGCGTGACTCCCACCGAGATCATGCAGGCACTGGAGCTGGGTATCACCACCGTTAAGTTCTTCCCCGCCAATGTCTACGGCGGTCTGAAGGCGCTGAAAGCGCTGGCTGCTCCCTTCCCCCAGGTGAAGTTTATCCCCACCGGCGGTGTGGACCGCAGCAATATCGACGAATTTTTGGCTTTCGATAAGATTGCAGCCATCGGCGGCAGCTTCTTTGTGAAGGAAGCCTTAGAAAAGATGGAGGGCTAAAAATATGAAAAGAGTTGTAACCTTCGGCGAGATCATGCTCCGCCTGGCACCCAACGGCTATTACCGTTTCTTCCAGAATGACCAGATGCAAGCCACCTTCGGCGGCGGAGAAGCCAATGTTGCCGTCTCCCTTGCCAACTACGGAATGGATAGCGTTTATGTCACCAAGCTGCCCGCTCATGCCATCGGTCAGTCTGCTATCAATTCCCTGCCCTATTTCGGAGTAGACACCTCCAAGGTTGTCCGCGGCGGCGACCGGGTAGGTATCTACTTCCTGGAGAAGGGCGCTTCCCAGCGTGGCTCTGTCTGCATCTATGACCGTGCTCATTCCGCTATCTGCGAAGCCACTACCGCAGACTTCGACTGGGATGATATCTTTGAGGGTGCCGATTGGTTCCACTTCACCGGTATCACTCCGGCACTGGGTCCCAATGTGGTGGATATCTGCCTGGAAGCCTGCAAGGCAGCCAAGGCAAAGGGTGTTAAGATCTCCTGTGACCTGAACTACCGCGGCAAGCTCTGGACTCGTGCTGAGGCAAGAGAAGCCATGACCAAGCTCTGTAAGTATGTGGACGTCTGCATCTCCAACGAGGAGGATGCTAAGGATGTATTCGGCATCGAGGCAGAGGATACCGATATCTATGGCGGCAAGCTGAACCATGAGGGCTATAAGTCTGTTGCTAAGCAGCTGGCAGACCAGTTCGGCTTTGAGAAGGTTGCGATCACCCTTCGTACCTCCATCTCCGCCAGTGACAATGACTGGGCAGGTATGCTCTACGACGGCGAGAACTATTGCTTCTCCAAGAGCTATCACCTGCGCATCGTGGACCGGGTCGGCGGCGGCGACTCCTTCGGCGGCGGTCTCATCTACTCCCTGCTGAGCGGCAAGTCTACCCAGGAAGCCATCGAATTCGCAGTTGCGGCCTCTGCTTTGAAGCATAGCGTTGAGGGCGACTACAACCGCGTTTCCGTATCCGAGATAGAAAAGCTCGCCGGCGGCGACGGCTCCGGAAGAGTCCAAAGATAACCAATAAAAAATCCCCGACTGATGTCGGGGATTTTTTTATGCATGATATAGTTTTTTGGTCTGATATCGGGGCTCGCAGGTGAGATTGACCCCCAATTTACGGAAGGTCTGCTCATCCACCCGAGAAAGAATGACGGAGGAATGAGCCTCCAGTCCTTTAAGTTTTTTCACCTGCTCCATGGCGAGCTTTGCAGTCTTATCGGTAGCGGCACAGATGGAAAGGGCGATCAGCACCTCATCGGTATGCAGCCGGGGGTTATGGTTGCCCAGCACGCCGGTCTTCATCCGCTGGATGGGTTCGATGATGGTGGGAGAAAGAAGCTGGACCTCGTCGTCGATACCGCCCAGTTCCTTCAAGACATTCAACAGCATAGAAGAGGACGCCCCCAAGAGAGAGGAAGTCTTACCGGTGATGATCCGCCCATCATCCAGCTGGATAGCAGTGGCGGGAGCGCCGGTCAGTTCTGCTTTCGCTGTTGCTGCTGCAGCCACCGGGCGATCCGCAACGGTAATCTGCAGTTTATTCATGAGAAGTTCGATCTTAGAGACCTCGCTCTGCTCACTCATGCCCTGGCGGACAGAGCCCAGAGCCGCATAGTACCGGCGGATGATCTCCTGATTGGCGGCGTCGCGCACTGCTGCATCATCGCAGATAGCACAGCCCGCCATATTCACGCCCATATCGGTAGGGCTCTTATAAGGGGATTTCCCCATGATCCGCTCCATCATGGCGTTGACCACCGGGAAGATCTCGATGTCCCGGTTATAGTTAACAGTAGTCTCACCGTACGCCTCCAGATGGAAGGGATCGATCATATTAACATCGTTGAGATCGGCGGTAGCCGCCTCATAGGCAACGTTCACCGGATGGGTCAAGGGGATATTCCAGATAGGAAAGGTCTCGAACTTAGCATAGCCCGCCTGAATCCCTCGCTTTTGCTCATGGTAAAGCTGAGAAAGGCAGGTCGCCATTTTGCCGCTGCAGGGTCCCGGACCGGTGACCACCACCAGCTTGCGCTGGGTTTCGATATAACCATTCTTGCCGAAGCCCTCGTCGCTTACGATCAGCGGGATATTAGAGGGGTAATCGGCAATAGGATAATGACGGTAGACCTTGATCCCTAAGTTGATCAGCCGCTTTTCAAATGCCTGCGCCAAGGGTTGACCCGTATAGCAGGTAATGACCACACTGCCAACAAAAAGACCGATACTGCGAAAGGCATCGATCAGCCGGAGGGTATCCAGATCGTAGGTGATGCCAAGATCCCCGCGGCGCCTATTTTTTTCGATAGCGTCGGCATTGATGGCAATGACGATCTCCGCATCGTCCTTCAGCTCCAGGAGCATCTTGACTTTGGAGTCAGGTTCAAAGCCGGGAAGCACACGGGAGGCATGAAAATCATCAAACAGCTTTCCGCCGAACTCCATATACAGTTTATCACCGAACATGGCGATACGGTCCCGGATATTCTGCGATTGCAGCCGGACATATTCCGCATTGTCAAAACCAATTCGTGCCATAGTGTACCTCCGATCCTTACTATACTCTCACACTATAGTATTATACCAAAAAGAAAATTTCTTTCAAGACCGTTTTGTAAATTTTTGTAAGAAAAAAGCACCCCGGCAGAGGTGCTTTTTAAAAGAAGGCAATTCTTTGCGATTTGGTTAATTCAAATGAAAGATCCTCTTGATCTCCTCATCAATGACCCGAGGCGCCTGCTCCAGCACTTCGGGATGCTTGAGATAGTCCTTAAAACGACGGAACCCTAAGGCAAAATAACTGCCGCCGGCGATCCGCTCGTCCATAACGATGCCTAAAGGCATACACTTTTCATGAATGATCTCACCGCCCTTACGGCGGGGAACCTCCCGGTTCACACCCATTGCCATCGCCACCGAGGTAGTGCCGAACTCATAGATATGATGATAGATGGGGTCCAGCCGAATGCTGGCAAGGTCGGTGATGACCAGGGAAATATGGAAGGGGCTCATATCGATGATGCTCTTAGGCAACATTCCATGCTTATCCATCCAGCGCAGTACCTTTACGCCGCACCGCAGCAGACCGGGAGTAGATAGCAGGATCTTAATGATCTTTTCCGTGCCGTTATCCGGCTCCTCAGCGCGGTTCTGCTCGATATAGGCATTGAGCCGCTCCTGGACCTGATAGACCGTATCGGTGGGCTGGAAATAGATCTTGGACATGGTTCCGCTCTCCATCACCGAGCCGCCCTTCAGCACCACCATCCCCACCGCGATCTCATTGCGTGCGTAGACATTGCTATTGACCACAAAATGGTTGAATTTGGGAAATTCATCGATGACCCGGATATACGCCGCCAGCAGTACCGCCAGCCGGGAGATCTTCATTCCCCCTTCGTCCCGCTTGCGGTGGACATAGTCCGCAATGGGGTCCACGGGAATATCGATGGTGATCATATTCATGGAGTCCACCCTTTTATTCATCACATGGGCGGCCACCATATACATCGGGTCAGAATTCTTGACCCGGATGCCATCTTTTCTTCTCATAAATTTCATCCCCCAATAAAATCCTTAATACGTATCAATTTTACACGAAATTCGACAAAATGGCAAGTTTTTTTCGTAATCTTAAGGAGTTCTTAATGGAAGCCCTTGCAATTTCTACCGGGAATTGATACAATACCTTTACATCTTTTAAATACAAGTTCGAGGAATACCATGGAAAAAATCAGACATACTCTATTACCTATATTAGCAGCCTTCATCTGGGGCACTGCCTTTGTTGCGCAGAGCAAAGGGGCAGACCTGATGCCACCCTTTGCCTTTACTGTGGCACGCTCTCTCATCGCCACCGCCGCCTTGCTGCTGGTACGATTTCTTTTTTCAAAGGTACGCAAAGAGCCCTTTTTCCCCGCCAAGGAAAAGCGCAAGGATCTCCTAATCGCCGGCTTGGTCTGCGGCGTCTTTCTCTCTGTTGCTACCCTCTTTCAGCAGGCGGGACTCGGGGAGACCGATCCCGGCAAATCAGGATTTATTACTGCCTTCTATATGGTACTCGTCCCTATCGCCGGATTATTCTTCAAAAAGAAGGCGCCCTTTACGGTATGGCTCGCGGTGGTTGTCGCCGCGGTGGGTCTTTACTTCCTCTGCATCACCGATACCTTTACCATTGAAGTCGGGGATCTCCTCACCTTCTGCTGTGCCATCAGCTATGCCGGGCAGATCCTTGCCATTGACTACTTTTCGGAAAAGGTAGATGCCATTCAGCTTTCCTGCCTGCAGTTCTTCGTTGTTGTGGTCATATCGTCCATCGGCACGCTTCTTTTTGAGCAGCCGGATTGGTCTGTTCTGCCCCAATGCACCGTTCCTCTGCTCTACACCGGCGTTCTTTCCAGCGGCGTGGCATTCACCCTGCAGATCGTAGCCCAAAAGGGTGCCAACCCCACAGTGGTCTCCCTGCTGATGAGTCTGGAATCCTTCTTTGCCGTCCTGGCCGGCCTCGCCTTTGGCGACACCATGACCGGACGGGAATGGCTGGGCTGCGCCCTCATCCTCAGCGGCGTGGTCTTCGCTCAGCTGCCCCCTATTGACAAGAAAGTGAAAATAGGGTAAAATTACACTTGTATTATATTGATCTGCGAGGTGAAAGCAATGACCCGCGAATCCTTTATTGCCCTGTGCGACCGGAAAGAAAAACTGGTCCGCAACGAATTGGGCTACAGTCAAGAAAAAATGAGCGCCCTCTTAGGGCTTTCTAAAAAGACGCTGGTGGAGATCGAGAAATGGCGATCCTCTCTGGGCTGGCAGGGGGCGGTGACCCTCTGTACCCTCTTTCAGAACACCCGGGGTATCACCCTGACCTTCGGTTCGGACATCCCTGCGCTGCTCCGAGCGCTGACCGAGGACGCGGCTTATCTGCCGCCGGTGGAGTCTCCGTACGCTGCCTGGGTCCCCATCTTAGAGCTGGGAGATAAGCTCATCGAGCAGAACTCTGCCAGTCAGCTTTACCGGCTGCGGCAGGGCGGTGAGACCCTTGCATCTGCCTTTGAACTGGCGGAACTGAGAAAGAGGATGAATTTATGAGCAGACTGACCTACCTCATCAAGCGTGTCTCGGAAATGAATTTTGATGGTCTGAAGGACCGCCTCCGGCAGGTCCATAAGATCACCGGGAAAAGCAAGGCGTATATCCTTTTGGATATGCTGGTTTGCGGACTGCGGTACGAAGCCGGATATATTGACTATACCCTCTTCGGAATGTATGCCATGAACCACGCCCAGCGCAAGAATATTCTGACCCGGGGTAAAAATACCAAGTATGTATCCGCCCTTAATAAACGGGAGGATTTTCATTATTTCAATAATAAGACCGAGTTTCTGACTCTATTCCGGGAGGAATGTGGGCGGGATTATCTGGACCTGACCCAAGGTGAGGTGACAGACTTTGAAGAATTTATTGCCCGCCATCCGGTGATCATCGTCAAACCGGAATCGGGGCTCTGCGGCAAGGGGATCGAGAAGATCGATACAACAGAAGAAAGCCCTATCGCCCTCTATAACCGCCTTAAAACCAATGGGCAAACACTGATAGAAGAAGTGCTTACCCAGCATAAAAAGGTAGATGCCCTTTATCCGGGCGCTATTGATAC
>JAZREO010000124.1:0-9118 GCA_045660845.1 Eubacteriales bacterium | reverse complement strand
CGTATGTTCGACCAGGTTACCGGCACCAACTTCTGCTTCAATTTCATTGCCGAAATCTACGCAAAGGTTGTCCACATTGGAGCCGTTATAATGATTGGTTTCTCCGAACCCCTTTCCATCAAAAAGCAGATCCTTGAGTAGGACCGCTGTAGTTTCTCCGGTATGCTCCAGGACGATAAACTCATAATCGCCTACCTTGAAGGTCTCGCCGACCTTAATATCCGCCAGCTTGATCTTGTCCAAGCCAAAGCTTCTCTCCATCTCCTTGACCTGCGCTGCAGTCAGTTCAATTTTCTTGCCATTTAACATGATGTAATTCATTCTTGTCTTCCTTTCTCAAAATAAAAATACTCCGCCATCGTGCAGATAAAGCACGAATTAGTCACCTTGCCGGAATCCATGTCAACCAGCGCATAAAAGAGATCTTCCAAAGCCTCATTGTAATGGCTGAACGCTCTCTCAATAGCATGGCGCATCGCTCGCTCGACCCGTATTGCCGTATCTCCGTGCGCCTTTGCAATATCGGCATAAACCTCCATGCAGGGTTTGATCTCCTCGCCTTCATCGAATCGTTCCCTCTGCATGGCAATCGCCTCCGCCAGATAATGATATCCCTTCAAATCGGCACCGATCCCCATACGAATCAGCAGCTTCTTGATCTCAACTTCCTTTTGATTCATCGTTTTTTTCTCCTTGTTCGTTTTATAGCACACTCAGCAAAGTAATCCTCCTCTGCTTTCGCTTTCCAGATCTTCGCCTTTTCTTTTTCCCGCTCCGAGCACCATGCCAGGTACTGCTTGCATTTCGCGTGGCACCCGATATAGCGGTCAGTGCAACCAAGGCAGGGTGATGGCTTTCTCATGCTCAAACCTCCTTGATCTGTACCCCATGCACCTGAAGCATGAGTTTCTTTTTGATTTTATAAGCCTCCGTCCGGTATCCTTTGGCATCCTCCACTACCGTTTCGCCGGTATGGCTATCGATATAGACAAAGTCTGCATAATAGACCACCGCCCGTTCCAGGCATTTTCCCTTTTTAACACCGCCGCGCTTCCCTACGGTAGATGGTGCATATTGCGCCGGAATCAATTCATAAAGCACTTGTCTACGGAGATTGGCGATCTCCCCGGTTCGCTCTAACAGATTCAATTCACAAAACCGCCGAAACTCCCGGCGAGAGTCAAAAACCTCATCCCCAACCGTGACCTTGTGATTTCCGTACTTATTCATTTTCCCTCTCCATCTCCGCAAACATCCCCGCCACACGGCAGAAAGGACAGTTTGCAGTCCGCTCATAGGGACCATATGTAAAGCCGTGGGTCTCACAGACAGTGATCGGTTCAGCAAATACCGCGCCGCAATTCTCACATTCGTACACTGGGCAACCCCTCCCTTGCTTTTTCCAAGCCCTTCTTGGTTGCGATCTGCTTACTGATCCGGGAGCCCATCCGCTTGATAGAACGATCTAATTCTTCCTGGTACTCTGCTTGATAATAGCCATCCCCATCGTTGCAAATCGGTTCTCCCTTTTTTCTCGCATTTTCTACCAGTCTACGCAACTCGCGCGGCTCTTTAATTCCTGCTTTTTCCTGCAAGGCAACAAAAGAGATCCTATTTTCCTTCCCCGTAGGGATAAAATCCGTGATGTTCATTCTTCATCCTCCTGGTATTTCTTCATAATCGCCACATACCGCTCGCAATTCTCATAGCAGCCACAGCAAAAGGTCTTCATATGCAGGGTCTTAGGTCTGCTGGACGGAAAGGACATTCGATCCAAGGTATCCGGTACGACCCCTTCGCATTGAATAGAAACCGTATTGGCATTGACAAAGAACGGGCAGACCACATCCTGCATCTTCGTGTTCTTCATACTCTCCCTCCGTTCTGGTATCTCATAATTGCTTCTGTCGTCAATTCTTCCAAATTCTCAATGAGTTTCCGTCCGTTTCGACTGGTAGGGTTATCGAAACTGCCTTCCAGTATCTTGATGGGATGCTCAATGATCCAATCAAAATCAGCTCTCCAATCCTTTATCTTGCCGGTAAGAAAATCAGAGCAGCGTACTTTATTGAATAATGCTTCCCAATCCCCTTTAATGAGTTCATCGCAACAGCAGATTTTTTCTTCCCGTTCCATTGTCAGGGTCGATACCCGCGGCAAAGCCGTGCAAATTCTGTTAAAAAGAGCGATGATTTCTTCGGACGTGAGGGACGCACCCCCGGTGTTCTCTTCTCTTCTTTTCTCTTCTCTTCTTTTCTCTTCTCTTCTCTGTTGGGAAATGTCTGCATTTTTTTCTTTTTTGTGCGCATTTTCCGCCGAAATGTCTGCATTTTTGGTTTTGAACGCATGGGGAACCAGGAGGTAAGCTTCTGTGACCTTCAGCTCCTTGCGGCGTTTCACCGCATCAAAGTACCGTTCCTGGATCCCTTTTGAGGTTAGGATCTGATACTTATCGTAAAGCGTTCGATCAAAGATGCCCCTCCGGACTGAGGCGGTCACTATTTCAGACACGGCATTGGCACCCAACCCGATCTTTCGAGCAAACACCAATGCAACGTCCTTTGTCCATGGCGTGTAATAGCCTTCTCCTCCATAAATTCTTTGAAAGAGTTTTACAATCACCGCAAAACCATTTAAGCCGAATTCCGCCTCGATCAGCTCAAATTTATCATCCAATGCACATTCCAGCGGAAAGTAAGGAATAGCCATACTTTCCATAGTTCACCTCAGAATGGTAAATCATCGTCTTGAACTTCTTCGAAGTCCTCAGCCGTAACATTCACCGGCTTCTTGAATTCCGGATCAATCTTCTGCTTGCTCTCTATAAAATGAACTTCGTTGCAGATCACCTCGAAAGCAGTACGCTTATGACCCTGCTTGTCCTCGTAATTGCGACTCTGCACCTCTCCGACCAAGGCGATCAGATTGCCCTTCTTAAAAAACTTGGTGATAAATTCAGCTGTATTTCGCCATGCTACGCAGTTTATAAAGTCAGTAAGGTAATTTCCTGCCCCATCTTTATATTGCCGCTGCACCGCAACAGAAAAGGCAGTGACCGATACATCCGAAGATGTTTTCTTTAATTCCGGATCGGCGGTCAACCGTCCGGTTAAAATCACTTTATTAAGCATATTTCCTCCTTAGATATAACTCTTTCCGAATTCCTCGCGGAACTCTTCCACCGTCATGTTTTGCTCCTGCATTACCTTTCGCTGGAAGTGTTGATGCAAACTCAGCATAGTCTCTGCATTTTTATGAACGGCATATTCTCCGAACAGATGGCACCGATGATGACAAAGATCCACCAGGCATCCATACTGTTCGCTTTTCTTTTTATTGGCTGCGCCGAAAACATGATGCCGATCCAGCGGATCTACCGTTCCATTTCGCCCGCAAAGCCAGCATTCTTTCATCGCTGTGCCCTCCAGTCGCTGTTCAGCCGTGCCAGCTCGTCCGGAGCCATGGTTTCGATCCCCTGCTCCTTGCACTCCTCCACAATGCCGGCAATAAATACCGCCATTTCTTTGCTGTTGTAAGTATGAGACCCCCGGTAAATACGATAGTGGCGAAAGGTCTTTCCGTTTAGTTCACTCTCCCCAAATTCCTTGGCATAAGGAAAAAATTCAGAGATCGGCACATTCTGCGCCGTAGAATACACCAACTGCTGCCCATCTTCATCCAATGCCACTTGACCGTAACGGAAGATCATCTCGGCGTGCATCTCCTCTTTGGAGAGCTTGACACCCCGAATTACCATGGCATCAGAGAGCTTGTCCGTCAGCGCCCACGAATAATTATTGGCATTCAATGACCGCTTGGGCTTCTTTTCCTTGATCTCTGCCACATAGGTCTTTCCCTCCTGCATCTTCTCCAAAAAACCTTTCGCTTGGGTCTGAAAAGGAACGGAAAGCACCATCATGTGTCCCTCAGAACCGTGCCACAGCTTGGCACCGGTAAATTCAATATTCATAGACATTTTCTCGCCTCCTCCGGAATGATCCCCGCCCGTAAGCAAGCCGCCAACCGGGTCAGCTTAGGGAGATATTTTCCTCTGATCCACGCCTCGTCGTAAATCACCGGAACCCTCAGGAGCCGCTTAGGATCGATGGGACGAAAGAAGTTCTTGTAATCCCCCTCTTCCATCAAATACACCACGATCTCCGCCCGGTGGATGCCGGTAGCAAACATCTGCACCTGCACTTGGTTGATGTATTTCTGCGGCATCTTGAAGGGTCTGTCCGCTTTCCATGTCTTGCACTCATAGATGCAGACGGCGGTATTGCCATCGAGATTGACCCGAAGACGCAGATCCTCCAAAAGGATCTGCTTATCGAATTCCATGGGAATGCCGAGGCTCTCCAGGATCCGATGCTCGTAATGGGTACCGGCAAGGGTGTACTTATTTTCAAAATGGTCGTGGTTAAAGCCTAACTTCTGCATCCACCACTTTTTCCAAGTCTTGGACATCCACCGACCAATGATCTTGTCCGTGTCTGACCCCCCAAACCAACCGCTTCTATCCTTATCTGCAATCATTGGTTCAAGATCCCCAGCAACTGCTTTTCAATACGGCTCAGCTCAGCAAAATACGAGAACTTGGAACGGAGCACGTCTTCCTCCATACCGCAGGCTTTGGCAATATCACTCACCGAATACCCCTTATTGATGCAAGCGGTCATCTCCTGCTCCATCCGCTCCTTGATCGCCTTGAGGGAGTGCTTATTCAGATCCTCACCTTCCTCTTCAATATCAGAGTCGTCGCACCAAAGATCAAAACCAAGCCCGGTATTGATGGCCACACACTTCACAAATGCTCGCATCTGCGCCTTATGTACCGCATTCTGATTCATCAAATCATCCCGCACCGCATTGACACCATTCAGCACAGGGTAAGAGATCCTGAATTCATTTCCATCAATGCAGACCTCCACCCGCACCTCGTAGCACCGATTATTCTTGCCGTGCTTGTCGGTAAAGGTCTCACTGCTCATAAAAAGCGAGGAGCCGTTTTCATTCACAAGTCCGACAAACCGCACACTATCTGCGCCGTTCTCATAAAGGAGCTTCAAGCAACTTGCCCACGGCAGATAATCTGCCTTATCTCTCTGCTTTACATATTTCGAGATGTCCAACTTCCGCATTTCATTCCATGGTTTAAGCATTTTCTTCCTCCTAAAAGATTCTTAACTGATCTTCATCCTTCTCTTTGAGCATTTCATTCATTGCGCGCATATAAATTGCTTTTGAAATCTCAAAGCCATAACTGTTTCGCCCAAGTTCTTTAGCCGCTCGTAGGGTCGATCCGCTCCCGGCGCAAGGATCGATTACTACATCGCCCTCGTCGGTGAAGATTTCGATCAACCGTTTCAACAGACTGACCGGCTTTTGGGTTGGGTGAATTTTAGGGTACTCTTTAACACTGTCCCTTTTCCACTCAAACCAATTAAAAATCATATGCCCATTATTACGAAACTTGGGCAGCTTGTCCCGATAAAGAACAAGGGCATACTCTGTTGCTCCGCAAATCCGCATGTTCGCCTTCAACACCTGCGGACTGTAATTCTTGCAAAATACCAACGGAATGTTATGTACAAATCCATGTCTTTTAGCATATTCAATCACCGTCTGCATTTGCTCAAAGGCACAGAACACGATCATGCAAGGGGCATCAGAAGATTTCCCACGACCATTACTTTGCTTCGGTTCTTTTTTTAACAGTCGATTGCAGAAGTGGAAATACTCCGCAATATTAAAAGAAAAATCAGAATTAAAAGCAGCCTTCCCAGCAAACTTACTTTCCCCATTTTTGCTATCCCCGCCGTTATACCACATTGGATTACTGCCATAAAAATTTGTGCCGATGTTATACGGGATATCTGCGATCACAAGTTGTGCCTTCGGGATCCCATAGCGCTTATAGTTTTGAAAATTATCATTATAGAGTTCTGTTTTCACTTTCTGCATGAGTCACCTCACGCCTGGCCCTTATGCTGATCCCGGATATACTCCATCTCCTCGGTAACCTCCGCCATGCTCTCGCAGGTGCTCCAGAACTCTCCATCTACATAAACGGTATAGCAGCCACGGGACCGCTCAACTACAATGCTTGGCATTTTTCATTCCTCCTTGACTTTTCACCAAAAAGGTGATATCCTTAAATAAACTTATTTTTGGTTTGCCGTCCAAGGTGTTCGCTGCACCGAGGGCGGTTTTTCTTTTTGTACTTGATCCGCCGCAAAACCAGTGATGAGGCTGACTGCTCCAAAGAACACAAACAGTACCCAGCAGACCGCAACCTGCAGCGCTGTATATGTACCGGGCATTGTCAATGCCCCGGCGGCTCCTGCGATACATAGCGCCATCAAAACCAGGCTTCCTGCGGATAATAGTTTCAACATCCTGTTCATCATACAAACTCCAAATAATCCGGGTTATCAATGGCATTGCCAATGATATAAAGTTCTGTACTGTCTACCTCATTAAAACCATAAATCTTTCCATCTTTGGCAAGCACCGCATAGGTACCATCCTCCTCGGAGTACTCTACTAACCCGGCAACCTTCCGCGCCTTATCGATGACTATATCCTGGTCATAGATCAGCCTACCAGTCTTGGAGGGCAATCCGCTGCACGCCGACACCGTTTCAGCATCAACAGCAAAACTGGCGCAAACTTCATCGCCGTAAGATAGAATCACCGGACCGCCCTTCGGCATATCGGGATGATAGGGCAGAAAGTAACCCTCTACCCAACCGAACTCCGTTTTTCCTCTGCACATCAAGTGCTTTGCGTTCATATCTGCCATTTTAAAATTTCCTTTCTTTTTTAATTTAACGGATGTGCCGCATCGTACGCCTTGATCATTTCCGTCTGGCAAAGAGCGTGGTATTCCTCCGGGTGATCGGTATAATACTGACTCATCGCCTTGCTAAGTGCGGCTTCTCCCCGGCGCTTTGCTTCCTCTCGCTCCTCCGGAGTTAACTCTGTGTCCCGTACGTAAGTATCTCCACGTGGAAACATACAAATACACGGCAACAGATCACTTCGCTTTCTCTTCTTTTCAGCCATTTAAAACACCTCCTTTCTAACCTTATTCACGAACTTGCTTGGACTATGTGATCTGTCGATTACCGCCGCCCTTCGTCTATTCCCTTCGTCTTTCGTCGTTTTTCTTGCAATCTGTCGATTTCGGTCATAAAATGCAGATAAACCACGAAGAAAGGAGAATAAAATCATGACCAAAGCCATCCACGCACCGCCAAAGTACAGTTTATTGTACACAGACTCTGTTATACTACAAACAAATTACGATGCTACATTTTTGACTACGCTTAAAGCGTAATTTTTGGGCAAAAAATAATATCATTATAATTCACGGCATATACCAATTCAATCTTGGCGATCTGCTTAGCGTTCGGAAAAGTTGCCATATTTTCCCAATTTCTTAAAGTATCCACCGAAATCTCCAGTTTTTTCGCTGCCTGATGCTGGGTTAAGCCTGCGTTTACTCGCGCCGACTTTAAAGTTACTTTCATTTAATCACCCCCTTGTTTTACGCTTTAAGTGTAATTTTATTATATCACTCAACTTCGTAATTGTCAACACCAAAAGTGTAATTTTTTATTTTTTTGTTGACTTTTTTCCGCTTATTGTGTATCATTCTAATAAAGGAGTGATTATATGGGTGATTTAGGAAATAAAAATGTATTCGCCAAAAATCTTCATTATTATATGAATCTACATCAGATTAGCCGACACGATTTATGCGCCGCATTAAATTTCAAGTATTCGACTGTAAGCGAATGGCTCTCAGCAAAAAAATATCCAAGAATTGATAAAATCGAAATGATGGCTCATTATTTTGATATTCAGAAGTCCGATCTGATTGAACGGAAAGAAATTGATGACAAAAACATTAGCATTGCTGAAAATATCGTTTCCTTTCCCGTGATCGGCGAAATTGCGGCGGGGTATGGCACTATCGCCATTGAGGATTGGTCGGGCGAAACCATAAATATACCCAGCAGCTATTTGGGTGGGCGAAATCCTTCTGAATTTCTCGTTCTAAAGGTACACGGAGATAGTATGTACCCGCTTTATCAAGAAGGCGACAAAGTTTTAATTCTAAAACAATCAACAATGAACCGATCAGGCGACATTGGTGCGATTCTTTATGATGACGAACTTGTTACCTTGAAAAAGATCGAATACGTTTATGGCGAGGATTGGCTAAAACTGATTCCCATCAATCCCAACCACCCGCCCAAACTAATCGAAAACGAAGAATTAGAACATTGTAGGGTTATTGGGATCCCAAAACTACTTGTTCGCGAATTATAAAAAAATAGCAGTCTGCGCCATTCTTGCTGGAACACGCAAACTGCTATTCTTCCAAACCAACGGAACCCGTCGGCATTTTTAAATTATACATCATGCTCCGGGTTTTTGTCAAATAAAATGAATAGGAGCTTTAGTATGACGCACAACATAAGAAATCATGATATGCTTATTGTCAATATTCAACAGACTGTAAATCTTTTAACCTGCTTTGAAGACTTCTGTGAATTTGAAGGTGATTTTGATCAGTGTGATTCACCCGAAGATGTTAAAGACAAAGCTATTATATTTGCAGAACGATTGAAATATTTTGATTCACTTCTCTTTGCAAGCAAATCTTTGCTCAAAGACGTACTTAAAAATTTCCAGTCTTATGAAGAGGAGAAAAAATATGAATAATATAGGAAATAAAATTCAAGTTTTTCGCAAGCGTGCCAATTTAACACAAAAAGAACTTGGAGAAAAAATTGGGGTTTCTTATCAGCAAATCAGCCAATATGAGCAAGACAAACGTAAACCGAAGTATGAAACCCTCAATAAAATAGCAACCGCATTAGATGTTGACACAGAGTTATTTATTACCCAAGAACTACCGACACAACCAAAACTTATAGTTCCATTCTTTTATCGCTTTACCACTCTTTGCGCTCAGAACAATTTAACTCCTACATCTGCAATTAAAAAAATTGGTCTATCAACCGGAAATCTTCAAAATTGGGAATGTGGTAGACTTCCCAAAGCCGAAATCTTATAAAGTCGGATCGTAGCCATGTCGTTCTGT
>JAZREO010000123.1:0-9099 GCA_045660845.1 Eubacteriales bacterium | reverse complement strand
AGGCTTTCTTTGCTGCATCTGCTCCACAACCGCGGCATGAAAGCCGCTCTTTTCCGCAGTGATCTGGATCAACTTCCGATCATAGAAGGGGATACCCAGCAGCGTGGCGACCTTTTCGCCGATGATGCGTCCTCCGGAGCCAAAGGTTCGCGCGATGGTGATAACAGGTAATGACATGGATGATTTCCCCTTTCTTTTTGTTTGACTTTATTATAGCCTGGATCCCAAGATTTGTAAATAGAGATTTATTCATCTAAGGTTGCTTTGAGGGCTTCTTCGTCCATGATGCTTTCTGCATCGATGCGAAGCACCTCAGTGCCGTCGGCATGGGTATAGGAATGAAAGATCCCGGAGATGCGGATGCGGGAGAAATCCTCCGGAGATTCCATTCCGCCAGGCAGCCGGAACTCCAGGTCCACATTGCAGCAGCCGGTGCTGTCGTCCACGCGGATGTAGTAACCGGTGCTGCTGTCTATAGAATAGTTTATGTAGCCTTCTGCCTGTACGGTCTTTCCAATATAATCGGTTGGATTCTCCTCCACATGGACCGCCATGGAATAGATGGCGACCGGGCTGAGTATGTCGCTGGGCACCAGATTGACCTCAGCGCTGCTTTCGCCGCAGCCGGCGGCGGTGAGGAGGGTCAGGGTGATGATGAAAAGAGCAAGAATTTTTTTCATGCTTTTTTACCTCCCAACTTTCCGATCAAGCTAAAGATCAAAAAGGCGATGATGTTTACTGTAACAATAGCAGAGCCTACCGGCGTGCCATCCACCAAAATAGAGAGGACGATCCCCAGGAACGCCGCTAAGGTGGAGATGATCGCCGAGCAGAGGATCACCGCCTTGAAGTTTTTAAAGACCCGCATGGCGGAGAGGGCAGGGAAGATGACCAGGGCGGAGATCAAGAGAGAGCCCACCAGGTTCATGGCGACAACAATGACCAGCGCAGTAATGACTGCGATCAGCAGATTATAGAGATCGGCTTTGACGCCGGTTGCGGTGGCGAAGGTCTCGTCGAAGGTGACGGCAAAGATCTGCCGGTAAAAGAGGAGAAAGAGGACGATGACCAGCACCGACATAGCGCCGCAGATCCAGACATCCGCAGACTTCAAGGTCAGGATGGAGGTGGAGCCGAAAAGGGTGCTGCAGACATCACCGGAGATGTTGGCGGACTTGGCAAATTTATTGATGATCAGGTAGCCCAGCGCCAGAGCGCCCACCGAGAGCATGGCGAGGGACGCATCCCCCTTGATCTTGGCATTCTGCCCGCTTCGGAGCAGCAGAATGGCGGTCACCACCGTAATAGGCAGGACTAAGAGCATATTGTTGGTAAGCTTCAGCACCATGGCGATGGCGAGGGCACCGAATGCCACATGGGAAAGACCGTCGCCGATAAAGGAAAACCGCTTTAAGACCAGCGTTACCCCCAAAAGGGAGGAGCAAAGGGCGATCAGCACGCCGACGATCAGTGCGTATTGGACAAAGGGTAAGGAAAAATAAGCGAAGATCTGATCCATCATTGCTGCTCACCTCCCATTGAGGCAAAGGCTTTGCCGGTGGGGGTCTTTAAATAATCTTCGGTTGTACCGAAAAAGAGGGGCTTGCGGCTGATATGGAGGATGTGGCTGGCGTAGCGGATAGCGGCGCTGACATCATGGGAGACCATGATAATGGTAATGCCTTCCTCTTGATTCAGCCGCTGGATCAGTTCATACAGTTCCTTGGTGACTTTGGGATCTAAGCCCGCCACTGGTTCGTCCAGCAGAAGGATCTCCCGGGTGGCGCAAAGGGCACGCGCCAGCAGTACCCGCTGCTGCTGCCCGCCGGAAAGTTCCCGGTAGCAGCGGTTCGCCAGGTGGGTAAGCCCCATCTTTTCCATAGTCTCTGCCGCCAAAGCCTTCTCCGCCTTGCTGTAAAAGGGGCGGATGCCGCCCCGGTTGAGGCAGCCGGAAAGGACGATCTCCTTGACGGAGGCGGGGAAATCCCGCTGTACCACCGTCTGCTGGGGCAGATAGCCGATCATTTTTTGGGTCAGTCCGTCCTCAAAGGAAATGGTGCCGGAAAGGGGCTTTTTCAGGTGCAGCAGGGTCTTGACCAGGGTGCTTTTACCCGAGCCGTTTTCACCAACGATGCAAAGGTAATCTCCTTTACACACCTCAAAGCTGATTTCTTCTGCAACGGTTTTTCCGTCATAGCCGAGCGCTAAGTCCCGGCAGGTCAATTGGGGCATATTTTTGTTCTCCTTAATTTAAAGCTTTACTTAAAGCAAGCAGATTTTCTTCCATCATGGTGAGGTAGGTCTCCCCGTCGTCGATCCGAGCCTGGGTCACTGCCTGTATGGAGTCGATAGCAACGATCTCCTGGTTTTTCGATTTGGTATTCTGGACCACCGTCTTGGCGATGGACTGGTCGGAGGTCTCGGTGACTAAGACCACCGGCAGATTTAGGTTATCCACCGTTTGGGTCAAGCGGGTAATGGTTGCAAAGCTGGCTTCTGTCTCCGCCGAACAGCCGGAAAAGGCAGCATGATAGGTCAGTCCGTAGTCCTCCGCTAAGTAGCGGAAGGGGAACCGGTCCGCAAAGAGGATGGTCTTGCGGGCGGCAGTATCGACGCACTGCTGATATTTGCGCTCCAGCAGCCCCAGCTTTGCCCGGTATGCGGCGGAATTTGCCAGATAGGTCTGGGCGTTTTCCGGGTCGAGCTCTCCCAAAAGAGCAGTGATCCTTTGTACCGCCTGTTCGGCATTTTTCAGCGAGAGCCAAAGATGCTCGTCGTATTCCTCATGGTCGTGCTCCTCCTCGCCGTGGTGGTGGTCGGTGCAGAGGGGATCGATGATCTCCAAAAGTGCCAGAGTCTTGCGTTCCGGGTTGGCGGGATCCTTTAAGGCTTCCTCTACCCAGGCGTCTGACTCCCCGCCGATATAGATAAAAAGGTCGCAGGCAGAGATCGCCAGAAGGTCGGAGACATTCGCCTGGTAATTATGCAGATCTGCGCCGTTATCCATCAAAAGGGTCAGTTCAATGCCCTCGGTATCTCCAATGATATTCCGCACCCAATCGTATTGGGGAAAGACAGTGCAGATGATCTGCAGCTGATCGCTGTCCGCCACCGGTGCGCCGCAGCCCGCCGCTGAAAGAAGCAGGACACCGATTAAAACTAAACTGATGATCTTTTTCATAGGAATATCTCCTTGCATTCGTTGCATCGCCCGAAAAGGACTGTGCGGTGCTCGTCTACCGAAAAGCCGCTGTTCATGAGGATGTCCCGAAGCAGGTGCGCCGAGGAACTCTCTTTCATATGGATCAGTCTGCCACATCCGGTGCATTTAAGGTGCAGGTGGTCCTGGCAGCCGCAGCCGGCGATCTGGTAATAGAAGCAATGGCTGCCCTCCGGCTCAAATCGTCTGATCTGATCCTCCTGCACCAGCTTGCCCACCAACCGGTAAACAGTGCTTTTGCCCGGCGCATCCGCGCCGTGGGCAGTCTCCAGCGCCGCAGCCAATTCCTCTGCGGTGTAGCTCCCGTCGGGGTTTTCTGCCAAAAATTCCAGCAGTTGCTTGCGGGCCTTGGTCTGATAGCCAGCCATATCCTCACCTCCAATTTGAGAATAATTCTCATATTGTATTCAGTATAACGGATGAGAGCCGAAAAGTCAAATAGATTAAATTTGGATATAAAATACCCCTGTCGCGTCTGATAGGGCGACAGGGGGCATGGCTGATGGTTTTTACTTTTCTAAAACACAGACGACCATCTTTAAGAACAGTTCCCGGCAGACGGGCAGGTTACGGATCGCCTTGAAGCAGGGACGCAGGGGCTCATGACTGTAGTAAGCGGGGGTCAGACCCAGTTTTTTCAGGATCCGGTTGAACCGCCGGGTGGACATATGGTTGAGATAGGAAAAATACTCCGTTCCGTCCTCCCGGGCAGAGATGCGGAAGTCGATGCGCTCCTGACCGTCGGGCAGGGGTGCCACCAGATGCCGATAGGCTTCGATCTGCACCTTTTCACTGAAAAAGAGGTGGACCCAGGGGATGAAGATGGCGTCCTTCAGATGGGCGCCGAAGGGGTGATTGTAGGGCGGGAAGTTGACATAGAGCCGTCCGCCCGGCTTCAGTACCCGCAGCGCTTCCTCCAGGATCGCCTCCGGTCTGTCCACGTGCTCCATAGCGTCGTTCATGATGATGGTATCGATGGTATCGGGCTCAAAGGGAAGCATTGTGGCGTCGGCGGCGATGAAGCGGAACCGGTCCTGGAGTTGCAGGCTCTTCGCCAGCCCCTCCGCCTCCTCACGATATTTTTCCAGAATGTCCACGCCGATAACCTCTTTGGCACCGCAGGATGCGTAGTAGAGGGATTTTCCGGCAGCGCCGCAGCCGATGTCTACTACCACCTTGTCCCGAAACATTTCGTCGGTGGTGTAGTTCTTTAAGTAGAGAGCAATGGTGTCCTCACCCTTTTCAAACTGCCACTCTGCGTAGGTCATCACGCCCTCGTTCTGCAGATTGAAGGGGTGGACCGGGGCTTTGAAAAACTGGTTGAAGAATAATAAAAGCTTGGTTCTGATCATCATATCGGTAGGTCTCCGTTTTATCGAATTCTGTCTTATTCAGTATAGCAGAGAAGAGGTGGGTTTTCAAGAGAAAGAAAATAAAAAATAAGACAGTCCGAAGACTGTCTTATTTTTGGTGGAGATAGTAGGAGCAATTTAAAGCCTTTTTCTGACTTTTTAGGAATGCACATAGAATTGCGGGAAGGCGCACGATGGCTTATGTTTTGCCGCTTCTGTCCATCATACGACTTTTGGGGAAAATAATTGGTTTTCAGTTTTTTCGTGGATAAATCGTGGATGATTATTGGATTCGATTCAGGATCTCGACAGCACGCTCTTCCTCTCTTGGGTAGAGGTGGGAGTAGGTGTTCCAGGTAATCTCTATTTTGGAATGTCCGAGCCGGCGAGCGATCTCCTGAATATTGATTCCCTCGTTAGCAAGGAGTGAGGCGTGGCTATGCCGGAAGTCGTGTAGACGGATCTTTTTGATTCCTGCAAGGGTGGCATAGCGGACATTATGGTTTACCACGGATGAGTCACGGATCGGAGCAGGCCCGCCGCAGATCCGCCAATCGTTATTGAAGCCTTCAGCCTTGGCATAGCGAGAGCGGTGCTCCTGAAGGATACGGCGGAGGGGAGCAGGAAGCTGCAAGTCTCTGACGGAGCTTTGATTCTTTGGTGGTGTTTCCTGGTCCCCTCCGGGGAGATGCTGCGCTATTGAGCGGGTAACGTGGAGAAGATCACCGTCAATATCGCTCCATTTCAAGGCATAGATCTCGCCTTTTCGGAGACCGGTATAGAATGCAATGCAGAAGAAAACAACAAAATTCCATTCGTAAAAGTTACGATCGGTGGCGTCGGTTTCTGCCGCACGGAGGAAACAAAGAAATTCTTCGGCGGTGTAGTAGTCTACTTTGGCTTTCGTGGCGTAGGCGTCTTTGAAATTGCCAACCTTTTTTAAAGGATTGTTGACAAGATAATCCATTTTAATGGCATAGCCCAGCATTCCTTGAAAGGCGGTATAGATATTTTTTCGCATTGTGAGGGATAGGTTCTTTTCTTCGATGGTTATCTTCCAATCTTGAAGGATCCTGGGGGTGAGTTTGGAAAGGCGTTGATCTCCTAAATGAGACACTACGTGGCGGCTTAAAATATGGGATGCCTTGTCCAACGTTGTGGTGCGGACTTCGTGCTTTTTTGCTTCGATATACTCCTCGAAGAGTTCTTGGATCGTGGCAGAGCTTCCGGACGGATTCTCCTTGGCTTCACGAAGCAGGCTATGCTCTAAAGCTTTTGCCTGCTCCAGACCGTAGGCGATACGCTCGATCTGACGTGGAACCCCGGAGCGGTCGGTATAATTGATCCGTACTCGGTAACGCTGGAGACCGTCCTTTTTTCCTTTCATTTTATATAGTGGCATATTATCGTCCCTTTCGGTGAAAAGTTCTTGCAAATTAAAAATGATTATTTTATAATATAGGTGGATAGAGCGATCGTCCCTCGCTCTATCCTTCGTGCCCTTGGCTCCCGATCGAAAGGTCGGGGGCTTTTTTATTTTCTATTGCGTCGCTGCTCGACTACAATGCCGGCAATACGGATGGGGAGATCCAGAATCTGATCATTCGTGAAGGTTTGCGGGGCGTAGGTTGTGTTGAGCGGGCGGAGGGTGATTCCTTTGGGGGATCTGATGAGTCGCTTGAGGGTGGCATCGTAGCCGTTGACATAGGCGACGACATCGTCTCCGGTCTCGGCAGACTCCTGTCGGCGGACGATGATAATATCTCCGTCCAGATATTCGGGGTACATACTGTCGCCGGAGACCAGAAGGGCAAAATATTCGTGGGAGTCGGATGCAAGTTTGGCGGGCAACTCGATCTCGTCAATGATATCCTCGATGGCTTCAATGGGTACACCGGCAGGAACCTTGCCCAGCACCGGGATCACCGCCCCTGCGGTGAGGGGAGCGGTAAGCGGGCGAAGATTGCCGGAAGAATTATGCTCAATGAAACATACGGGATCGAGCTGCAAGACCGCAGAAAGCTTAGCGATCTTATCACGACGCATATTTGCGATATAACCGTCTTCCCATTTTTTAACGGTACTTTTTCCAACGCCTACGGCTTGTCCCACCTCTTCCAGCGTGAGACCGAGCTCAAGGCGCTTTTTCTTAATGATTTCTCCAATTTTCATAGGATTATCTCCTTGTCTTTTTTATTATATTATATACAAATAGTTTCTAAAAAGCAACTGCAAAGAGCAAAAAAGCCAAAAAAGTTTCTAAAAGGGGATTGACAAAAACAAAATGCACGCTTATAATTAAAAGTGTCCTAAAGGAAACACAGAACGGAGGTGGAAAATATGGATGTTAAAAGGCTTAAAATGGAGCTGGTACGGTGTGGATTGACCATACCGGGTCTCGCTGTTGAGATGGGCGTCAGTAAAAAGCTGATTTATTCACGCTTTAAAGAAGAAACATCATTCACGCAGAGAGAAATTTCCCAAATCGCAAGAATCCTGAATTTGGATCGGAGTATGATTATGGATATTTTTTTTAGCAAAGAAGTTTCCTAAAAGAAACAAAATTAAACCGCCCCGAAGGGCGGTGGTTATGGTATGAGCGCGAGTATGAACAAAAAGTCGATAAGAATAAAGATGAAAATATTTATGGCGATTTCGGCCCAATGAGGTAAATTCAATTTCTTTTGAAGCCAAATGGAGATGCTCGTGCTTATGAACATATCAGGGATGAATACTAAAAAATGTGCCACCGAGTATTAAGGCGATGATACCACCGATCGTAAAACGACTCTTGTCTTTTGTTTCAGTGTGATTATCTATGTCGCTGTTGGAGTCAGTGGGGTGGGTAATAGAGTGATCGCTGTTATCCTCGTCTTTGGTATCTGTAGAAGAGCTCCCGGAGCTGATGCCGGTCTGATCGTCATAATCGTAAGGGAAAATACCATTAGAGTGACTATGAGCAGGATAACCGTGGTGGTAGTGATATTCACCTGCGGAGTGATCATAGTGACCGCCTGCGCTGTCAGTTTTCCAGCGTGCGCAGATGCGGTAAATGGAAGAAAAATCGTGATTAAAAGAACGAAATAAACGGCTCGTTTTATTGTGTTCATAGATATTCCTCTAAGTGTTATTTTCGGGCGAGTATGTAGAGCAACATACCGCCAGAACATAAACACCACAAAACAAGAGCGATAATTTTTCCGCCTTCACCAGCTGCAGAGAGTGTTCCGACAAGTATGAGGACGAGAAAGATGAAAAGAAGACCAAGTACGATACCAATTAGATGGACGAGTAGTCGCTCGGCTTCACGGTTTTTTATTGGTAGGTCAATGTGTTTTGCGGTCAGTAAGAAGAAAAAGACTAACATAATCAATAAAGCATTGGCAAATACATCGAGCGTACTTAAAGCGTGAAGGATAAGTTCTGAAAGGTTGACAGTAGGTTCTTGAGGCATTTTTTATTCTCCTTTTCATTTTTATAAAGAATAGCACGAAGGGGAGAAATTTGCAAGATGGCTAACGTGCATCTTTTGATGAAATATGTTCGTTAGAAAAATCTGGGCTTGAAAATTTTAGAAAGGATGATAGCAGATGTGTAGAAGACCAAATTTAAAAAATGTTGAAGTTGCAATCAAAGCCTTTTACGGGACAGGCTACATTTCCAATGCAGAGATCAAGGCAATGTTTGGCGTTTCTTCTGATGCGGCGGTGAGCCGGATTAAGAAACCGGTGCTTGAGGAAGAGGACAGGCAAAACGTTCCGAGGGTGGTACCGTACCATGTAAATGCGAAGGTTGCATTTGAGGTATGGGGGATTGACGTAACCGAATTGGTCAAGAGCCGTGAGAAATTGCGGAAGTTGGGGCTTTTAGAAGTATGAGAAAACGAAGGAGGGCATGGAAAATGACAAACACTTATATTTTAGAAAAAAAGAAGGAGCCATACGCCTGGGAAGCGGTACGTCGGTGGGGACGGATTGCGGTACATATTTTTTTCAGAGTGAGCGTGGTACTAGCCGGGGTCGGGATTCTGGGCGTGATCGCCGGGGCGGAGTTTGGCCCCATTATGCTGGGACGCCGGCTTTTGATGGCAGGGATTCTGGCAGTCATGCTTTTGGCGGCTTTGGTTGGAATGAAGGTGACCGAGATGGACTTGCCTTTGGATGGAGGGGAATGGGATGAGTAACCGGTGGCATTCCTTAGAGGATCCGTTATTGAAGATCCTTTGGCAGGAGAATAAGGAGCGATTCGGCAGTGATGAGCTTGAGGTTATTGTTATGATAGCCGCTGCGATCACACCAACCTCGGCTTGCTACGACGGCGAAGGTTTTTATTACGGTGCGGATCCAATTTCGGTGACTGCATGGCGTCCGTTCCCGCCCGGTCCGGGTGAGCCGGCGCCGAGATGGGTGGATGTTGATCTGTTGAGCGAAAAGGCAAAAGACTTTTTCAAGGAGCTGATCGATGCCGGGGAGATGAAAGTGGAAGTGACGGAGTTTAATGTGCTTTTTCAGGAGATGATAGAGGACT
>JAZREO010000122.1:0-8661 GCA_045660845.1 Eubacteriales bacterium | reverse complement strand
ACCGGAGTTGCGCTGATGGTCTGGAAGCCATTTTTCTCTAAAATCTTCAAATCTCTTGCCAGGGTCGCCGCATTGCAGGAGACATAGACCAATCTTCCGGGTGCCATCTGCCGGATGGCGTCCAGGGTGGCGGGATCGCAGCCCTTACGGGGCGGGTCTACGATGATAACATCGAATTGCCTGCCCTCCGCTGCAAACCGAGCGGCAGCTTCCTTGGCGTCAGCACAGAAGAATTCTGCGTTTTCAATACCGTTTATTCTGGCGTTTTCTTTGGCGTTTTCAATGGCTTCCGGGACGATTTCCACCCCCACCAGCTCTTTGCATTGCTCCGCCAGAGAAAGTCCGATGGTCCCAATGCCGCAGTAGAGGTCCAGCACCCGCTCGGTGCCGGTGAGGGCTGCCAATTCAATGGCTTTGCTGTAAAGCACCTCTGTCTGCCGGCGGTTGACCTGGTAAAAGGACTGGGGCGCGATGCGATACCGCTTACCCAGCAGAATATCCTCGATATAGCCCGGTCCCAAAACCGTCTGAGTCACCTTCCCCAGCACCACATTGGTATTGCGGTCATTATAATTGATCGCCACCGTTCGAACCGCAGGGAACGCAGCGGTCAGCTCCTTGGCAAACTGCTCCTTGAGAGAAAATTCCTTGCCATTGACCACCAGGCAGGCTAAGAGTTCCCCGGTGGCTTCCCCCCGACGGAGATAGAGATGCCGGACCATGCCGGTATAGTGCTGCTCCTCATAGGCGGTGAGTCCATGGTGATCCATAAAGCCCAGCGTCCATTCCAAAATATCATTAAAAATTATCGGCTGGATAGCGCAGGGCGCGCCGCTGACCACTCCATGGCTGCCCGCGGCGTAAAATCCACCTTGGGCTTTACCACCCACCTGCCGGATGGGGTACTGCGCCTTATTGCGGTAGCCGGTCTGCTCCACGGCGCCGATGGGCGGCGATATTTCCAGATCCAGCCCGCCGATACGCTTGAGCTGCGCCTGCACCCGCATCGCCTTCAGCCGCAACTCTTCCGGGTAGGAAAGGTGCCAGAAGGCACAGCCGCCGCAACGATTGCCGAGGGTACAGTCCGGCTCCACCCGGAACGGAGAGGGGGTCAGGATCTTAAGCAGCTTGCCATAGCCAAAGCTTTTCCCCGCTTTGACCACCAGCACCTCCACCTCTTCACCCGCCACCGTACCGGGCACGAACAGCACATAGCCATCCACCCGGGCGACGCCGAAGCCTTCGTCGGTATAATCTTCGATTTTTACGATATATTTTTCATTTTTCCTCATGATTTTTATTTTAGCACAATTATAGAATGTTTACAATTAAAAGATTTACAAAAAACGGGAATTATGCTATACTTTTTTCGAAATCGTAACCAAAAAGGAGATTTTTCAGTGAAAAAAATCATTTGTCTGATATGTCTTTGCCTGGTCGCCGCATTGGCGCTGACCGGCTGCGGCAGTAAAGCAGACTACGCCATTAAGGTAGGGGACCGGACGGTAACGGAAAATGATTATTACCGAACCGTGCAGCTCCTGCGCAGCAACCACCTCTCCTCCGACAGCGAAGCGGAGGACACCAAGGAATATTGGACCAGTAAGACCGACAGCGGCGTCACCCTTTCCGAAACCATCACCGAAGTGGTCACCGATCATCTCATTGAGAATAAGCTTTACGCAGTACAGTTCGATAAACTGGGGCTATCCTTTACCGAAAGTGAGGAGAACACCATCCAGACCGCCCTCTCTGAGACCATTGAGAGCATGGGCGGCATGAGCGCCTTCAACACCCATCTAACCTCTGCCAATTACACCTATGAAGAATATTTAGAGGAGGTCTATGACTCTGCCAAAAAGAGCAAGGTCCTCTCCCATTATTACGGCGCAGACGGAGAACATCCGGTAGAACTGCAGGATATCAAGGATTACTATAATGTCCATAACGCACTGGTCAAGATCGTCTACATCCTGAAGGTGGACAGCGAGACCGGCGAGGCCCTGAATGAAGATGAGCTGAAAAAAGCCGCCCAAAAGGCGGAGGATGCCTACGCTGCCGCGCTCCGCACGGGCAACTCCGATAACTTTAGCGATGTGATCGCCCTTTTCAGTACCTATCCCGATGATACCGAAAGCATGGTCATCAATGAAAGCAACACCGAGGCGGAGATGCTCAAGCAGATCCTGGCACTGGAGGTAGGGGAGGTGGCCAAGGTGGATTCCGAGGACTGCCACTTCATCATCAAGCGATACGACGGCACCGCCGACGATGTCTTCACCGCCACCATGCAACAGTCCACCCTGGAGGAGATCCGCGCCAACGAGATCGACGCCCTGCTGACAAAGTGGCAAGAGGAAACCGAGGTCAAGATCAATAAAAAGATCACCAAAAAATACACCCCAGAAAAATTGATTCAAAAATAAACAAGGGCTGTAAAAAAACTGTCGTTTTTTTACAGCCCTTTTGCTTGCAGTCTTTACGTTTCTGTGGTATCATGGAAAATAAGAGGGGAGGATGACGATGGATTTCCGGAGCAGGATCTGCTTTCTGAATAAGCACAACACCAAAAATAACGAATTCCGGCTGCACGCCCACGACTGTTACGAGCTGGTCTATTTTCTCACCGGCAACGGAACAACGGTGATCGGTGAGAAAAGCTATCCCGTCCGGGAACATTCCTATTGCATTATCGCACCCCATACGGCACACAGTGAATGTATCGAGGGTTATGGCGAGATCCTTTTCATCGGGTTCACCTTCAGCGGCACGCTGAAAGAAGGGGTCTACAGCAGCAACGCCCTTTCCAAATATTCCCTGCTGCAGGAGATCTTCCGGGAATACAAGGAGCAGAGCGCGAGCTACGAGGTAGCCCTGCGTTCCCTCACGGACCTTCTGCTGCTCTCCATCCTGCGGGACAGCAATGTTGAGGGCAAAAAGACCAAAGATCTCCATTTCCTCCGGGAATACATTGGGCAGCACGCTGACCAGAAGATCAATTTTCGGGAGTTGTCCGCCGTCAGTGGCTACAGCTACGATCATTTCCGCCATCTCTTTAAACAGAAATTCGGCATCTCGCCCCAGGAATACATGATCGAGGTCCGGCTGGAGAAAGCAAGGAAGATGCTTTTAGAGACTGATCTTTCCTGCACCGAGATCGCCTATGCCTGCGGTTTTTCCAATGCCGCTCAACTTTCGTTGATGTTTAAAAAGCGTTGGAATAAAGCACCCACTGCCTATAAAATCGCCAATTTATATAAAATTACGGACAATAAATAAAAGACAAACCCGTTCCCCAATATTAAAATATTTTTATAGAGGTGATGTTTTATGTATATTTCAAATGTTGTAAAAGAAAACGAACCGCAGTTGGTGCGGCGGATCTACGATAAATCCAAAGAATACGAAAATGTGGTAGATCTGACGCTGGGGGATCCGGATATCCCCACCCCCGAAGCGGTCAAGCAGGCAACCAATCAAGCTTTGGCGGAGAATAAAACCAAATACACCGCCAACGCCGGCATTCCCGCGCTGCGGGAGGCCATTGTAAAAGATGTTCTGAAGCGGACGGGACTGACCTACTCTATCGACGAGGTGGCGGTCACCGCCGGCGCCATGGGCGCCCTCTATCTCACCACCGTTTCTATTCTGAACCCCGGCGATGAGATGATCATTCTGGAGCCCCATTGGCCCAACTATACCAACATGGTTAAGATGTGCGGTGCTGTGCCCCGGTATGTCAACTATCTGGGAGAAGAAAATCTTCGCAATCTCGCCGCCAACATTGAGGGGAAGATCAACGAAAAGACCCGGGCGATCATCATCAACTCCCCCTCCAATCCCACCGGCGTTATCCTCTCCTTTGAGGCGCTGCAGGAAGTCGCCGCCCTGGCGAAAAAGCATAATCTTTATGTCCTGACCGATGAGGTCTACCGTACTATCGTCTTTGACGGCAGTTTCCGCAGTATCCTGGAGATTCCCGGAATGAAGGAGCGGACCATCCTCATCGACAGTCTTTCTAAGCGGTTCTCCATGACCGGCTACCGGGTCGGATTTGTATGCGCACCGCGAGAGATCGCCACTGCTGTGGCAACGCTGCAGGAAAATGTCAACTCTTGCGCTTGTATGTTTGCCCAGGCGGCATCCATGGTCGCTCTGGAGCGCAGTGAGGAACTGGAGCAGGAGATCTGCGCCACCTTTGAAAGCCGCTGCAAAGCCATGACCGAAGAACTGATGAAATCAGAAAAATTGGTTCTTGCACCGCCCACCTCCACCTTCTATCTTTTCATCGATATCAAAAAGACCGGACTCAGTTCAGAAGAATTTGCCTACCGGTTGCTGGATGAAAAGCAGATCGCTGTTGTGCCGGGCAATGCGTTCAACCAAGCCGGCGAAGGCTACATACGTATCGCCTGTACCCTCGGTGAGGAAAAATTAGTGGCTGCTGCGAAAAAGATCGTGGCATTTGCCGATCAGTTATAAGAAAAACCCGCGTGTTTCAAACACGCGGGTTTTTTATTTCTTCACCAAACCGTAGAAGCGATATAAAATATTCGTTTTTACAGCTTTTTCATTTTCATTTTACGGGCTGCAAGGGTCAGCACCAGCATGATGATATACAAGCAGCCGATGGTAATGAATACCGCAGGCCAGCCGAAGCTATCCTTCACAAAGCCGAAGATCGACGCCTGAATAGCAGCACCCATATAGACCGCCCAATCCAAAACACCGACAATGGTAGAAGAAAATGCTCGACCACCCATGTCGCCGGCTACTGCCCAGATAACACCGGTTACCATGCCGGAGATCCCGACGACCAGCAGCATGATGGACGCGGGCATCTGGCTCTTGATAAAGGGGAAACAGATCATTCCGCAGAAGGTGACAATGGATGCCAGCGCAAGCATCGGCTCCCGCTTTCCTTTGAATACCTTATCGGTAATAAACGGGAACACGAACATGGCGCAAGCCTGTCCGATAGGAAGCAGGATCGCACTGAAGATCCCTTCCTTGATCGAAAGACCTAAGGATTCGGTAAAATAGGTGGGAACCCAAGTCAGCAGACCGTAACGTCCCACACCGGCAATGGCGGAGATTAAGCAGAAGACGATGACCTTAGGCTCGCTGAAAAGCACCTTATAGGGATACAGGTATCCGTTCTTTTCGATCTTCTCGACCAGCGCCGCATCACGAGCGGCAGCCTCTTGATCCTCTTCCTCAAAGGCTTTCAATCCCACATCTTCCGGCTTTTCCTTAAACAGCAGCGCGAAGGCGATCAGCATCAAGACCATCGGCAGCATGGGGAACCGGAAGGCAGCACGCCAGCCCCAATCGGGATTTAGATCCATGCAAAGCAGGATCGTCATATAGGTAACCACCTGCGCAACACCGGAGAAAGCCGTCGCCAAGCCGGAGGCGAAGCCCCGTTCTTTCTTCGGCCACCATTTGTTCAAGACACCAACACCATTCGCCCAGACCATGGACTGACAAAAACCGTTCAGACCCCAAAGGACTGCAATGACCGGAATGGAATGTTGGAAGGAGATGATAAAATTCAGAACTGCCGAGGCAAGAACCCCAAACATCATGAATTTCTTATAGCCAAAATAGGCACCGAGCCGACCATTGATCAACTGACCAAACGCATAGCACCAAAAGAGCGCCGAGGATACAACGCCCATTGCGGCGGTCGTGGATCCCAGCCCCTCTGCCATATTGGTCATTACCAGGTTGATATTCTGGCGACCGTTATAGAAAAACATATAGGTCAAGCCAAAGCTCAAGAGCATCTTCCAGGCAAATGCTTTAAACTTGGAATATTCGGACGGGGTATAACCGTATGTATTCTTTTTCGCAACCATTGCTTGTCCTCCTTATTTAGAGAAGATCTCTTGATCTGCCGCATCAAAGGCAAGAATTTCTTCTGTTACGCGGGCATAGTCATCCAGATTATCGATCTCATCAATATAATAATCGGCATAAGAAAATGCTCGAACATTCAAGGCGGGGAAGATCTCATTCAATGCGTTCTCCGCATAGCACTTATCCTCTCCCTTATGGATGAACTCCACAACCTTGCCGATCCAGGCAGACGCTGTCGCCTTTTCCATTTTGTAGAACGGCTGGAATGCAAAGCAGTCCTCATCAAAGATGTGGATGGAAACCTCCACCACTTTACCGTCTTTGACTCTGCCCTTGAAATCCTTCTCCGGCAGCGCTTTTTCAAAGTTGACGGTGGCGGTATTTTTCTCCTCACAGTTCAGCACATCATGGACCAATTTGCGGTTGAAGACCAGATCACCATGGAGAAAGACCAGGTCGTCATCCATCTGCTCACGCGCCAGATACATGGAATAAATGTAATTGGTCTTATCGTAAATGTCGTTGCGCACAAAGGTGAAATTCAGCTCAGGAAAATCTGCCGCCTCACCCTTGAGCTGATCCTCAAAAGGTCCTGTGGTCACAAGGAAATCCTTGATGCCTTCCGCGCTGAGAAGGCGGATCTGACGATGAAAGATCGTCTCCCCATCCTTAAGGCGTGCCATAGACTTATGGTTATTCTTTGTAAAATCGCCCATGCGATTGCCGAGACCGGAATTAAAGATAACTGCTTTCATGCTCAAAATTCCCTTCCATTATAAAATAGATCGATGGACTTGCTCCCTTCATTATAATTGAAACCAAAGAAATGTCAATAAATAATCAATTTTTTCGTTATTTTTATCTTGTAAATCAACTCATGTTGATTTATAATAAACATATATCGCTCTTGGAGGTGTGATTTATGTCTGTAGGTGCAAATATTAAAAAGAGAAGATTTGAGCTGAGGATGTCGCAGCAGGAGCTGGCAGATGCGATGGGATATAAGACAAGATCGACCATTGCCAAAATCGAATCCGGAGAAAACGATGTGGCGCAAAAAAAACTGATAAAATTCGCCTCCGTTTTAGATACGACGGTAGAGGCGCTGATCTCCGGTTATCCGTCTTCCCACGATCCCCAGACAAGAGCAACAGATTTTTCCGTATCCAAGACCAATAAGAATGTTGTTGTCATTCTGGCTGGCGGTAAATCCGGCAGAAACCGCCAGAACATTCCCAGCCAATTCATCAGTATCCACGGAAAACCCATCCTTGTATATTGCATGGAAGCCTATCAGACGCACCCGTCCATCGACGATATTTATATCGTCTGCCTGAAAGGTTGGGAGAACATTGTCCAAGACTATGCCGTCCAGTACGGAATTACCAAACTAAAAGGACTGGTGCCTGCAGGAAATAGCGGCATCGCCTCACTAAAAAACGCTTTGGATCATATCAAAAAACACTATAACCAAAATGATCTCATCATCATCCAGGAATCCACCAGACCCATGATCCGCACGGAAATGATCTCCAAATTGCTGCAAGCCTCCCTGGAAAAGGGCAGCGCAACCATCTGTCATTCCATGAAAGACTATGTTCAATTCAACGTTTCAAAGAGAAGAGCGGAATATGTCGATCGAAATACGGTCATCGCCTTGCAGTCCCCGGAAGCGCACCGGCTTTCTCTCTTAAACGAGGTGTTCGACCTTGTCGAGCGGCGAAATCACCCCATGACCGAATCCTGCTGCACGATGTTGCTTTACAATCTGGGTTATAACATCAACTTTATCGAAGGAAATATCAACAATATCAAGATCGTCCGGGAAGAAGATATGGCAACTTTCAGTGCCATGGTCAGAGAGTAATGTCCTCCCACTGTTCTATGTTGATTTACTTGAATTCTTCTTTCCTTGATATGTTGCGAAAGTGTTATAATAGCAAAAAGCGAGGTAAATCTCTCCTCGCTTTAAATATTATTAAGGGTTCTGTCGTATTATCGGTTCTTGCATCTTCGTATGAAGCTAAAAACAGAAGCAGGCACCATTAATTTTAACCTTTCTCTAAAAATGGTGGTTTTTTTACTTTGCCTGTATTTTAGCGCGAGTTCTTCTATTTTGTCATCTTTTAAAGACTGCATATAAAGATTGCGTTTTTTCCCTTCAGGCGTGGGGTGCTGTAAGCAGGTGTTTTTGCTTACAGCAATATTATAGTCGATTTCTTCACAATCAAGTTTCTCTAAAAGAACATCGAGCCACTTTGCAGCGTTGGGATTATTTATGGTAAACACCGATGTGCCTCTGAAAGTGTTGAATTTAAGGCCATGTTTTTCATATCCCCATAAATCACCCATTGTAATATCGCCGATCCGGTTAGCACAGGCGTATTTGCAGGAAAGACAGCTTTCTCTTATCACATTTCCACCTGTAAAAGAGGGAATATAAAATTCTCTGGCTTTTCCAATATTAACCGTGCGCCGGCGTGCATCGGTAAATTCCATTGTATATCTCGGCCAACCGTATTTTTTGCTTCTGAAGTCAAAGCCGGTAATTTTTGTTTTATAGCGGCTCTCAAGGTAGTTGATGAATTTTTTAAACAAGCGTTGGCTTGGAACGCCATGACAGATCAAGTCCATCGTTGTAAGATGATCGTAACCCGTTCCCACAACAGCATATAATGCAGCAACCTGGCATGGTGTTCCTGTAAATAACACAGGTTGCCCCTGACTTAACCGCTTTTTGACATTTCGATATATCAAGCCTACATCGCTTTGAAGATATTTTGATTTTCGAATTTTCAT
>JAZREO010000121.1:0-2317 GCA_045660845.1 Eubacteriales bacterium | reverse complement strand
GCTGCTTGCGGCGGGGTAGCTATGAGCGGAGCAGCGCCGCCAGCGCCAGGGGCGGCGCAGCGGAGCGGAGCTCCGGTGCTGCTGGGATCGCAGTGCGATCCCCCGGGGAAACCGCAGGTTTCCTTCTTTTCTTGATACTATAGAAACATCTCACCAGCCTAAAAATCTTAAAATTCCGCATCATCGTGCAAAAAACGGTGATTTATGGAGTATATTAACGAGCTCTCTGCCAGTTGGGCAGAATTGAAACAAAAGACTGTGCGGTTTATGGGACTTGCAATGCACAGCCCAGCGCTGCAGCACATGGCGACATCTATGGAGACCTGCGGCGAAGTGCTGGCTTTTTCTCCGGATGATAATGGGGAGCTCCGGTTCCGATATTCATGGTTCTGTAGAAACCGGCTTTGTCCCATGTGCATTAAGCGGCGAAGCTTGCGGCAATATGCCGAAGCGTGCCGATTGGTGGAGGCGATGCCGGGCGGGACCTGGCTGCATTTGGTGCTGACAATTCCAAATGTACCCTTTACTGAATTGGGGGACGCCATCGGAAGAATGAATAAAGCCAGCAGTCAGTTCTTCCGGGAGCCGATCATTAAGAGAGCATTCCGGGGGATCCTCCGGGTGCTGGAGGTGACCTATAATCCCAATCGGGACGATTGGCACCCTCATTTTCACTGCCTGGTCTGGGCGCCTAAGAGCTACTGCACCAACCCCAAGCTTTACCTCAAACATGAGGTGCTGCTGCAGCATTGGGCAGCGGCGGTGGGGCTGCCGGTGAAGGAATTGCATATCACCCGGATCCGGGACACGCTGACGGCGGTCCCGGAGGTGGTGAAATATTGCTTTAAGCCCTATGAGCCGGACGGGGTAAAGGGGATCAGCGAGGTGGAATTCTACGAGCTGATCCATGCGGCGCTCCATGGGCGGCGCTGCGTCCAGACATACGGCGAAATCCGGAAGAAGGTGCGGGAGCTGCGGCTCGACCTGGAAGGGGAGAGCGACGGCGATCCGCTCCGGGCGGATGAGCCGGGGATCGTGCTTTTAAAATATGACCGAAAGAGGGGGAGATATGAACAAGGGTATTGACCGCCGCCGGGCGGTGATCGATGCGGAGCTGATCAACCTGGGGTTTAGCGTCCGTATGCTGGGGTTTTTCTATATAGGGGACGGCTTAGAGATCATGCAGGATCGCCATGTACTACGCACTGGACAGGTCCGGTGGATCTATGAGGAGATCGCCAAGAAGTGGACGACCAGCTGCTGGAGCGTGGAGCGGGCAGTCCGGACGGCGATTGAGGATTGCTGGTTGCATGGTGACCCGGAGGGACTGGCGCAGTTTTATCCACGCTGTACCCAGACCGGAAGGCCCACCAACCTGGAGTTCTTTAACCGCGCGCATAGCGTGGTTAAAGAACGAGTTGACATTTTGAGGAAAGTCAAATGATCACCGCCTATATCGATAAGGTGGCGCTGGATCATATCTTAGCGGCGCTCATGCCGTCCAACGCCTTGGCGTGCCGGGTGAGCCTGGCAACCGGTCTCCGGATCGGCGATGTGCTGCAGCTGCGACCTGAGCAGCTGCAAAAGCAGCGCTTTACGATCCGGGAGGAAAAGACCGGCAAGTCCCGCCGGATCCACCTTCCGAAGGATCTCTGGAAGGGGCTGCAGGATCACGCCGGGAAATACTGGGTATTTCCGGGGCGGGATCCCCGCAAGCACCGGACCCGCCAGGCGGTCTGGGCGGATGTGAAACGAGCCCGGAAGGCTTTCCGGATGAAGGAGAATGTCTCTCCACATTCCATGCGCAAGATCGCCGCAGTTGAAGAATTTCGCCGCACCGGTGATCTAAAGAGGGTACAGCTGTACCTTAACCATGACAACCTCGCTGTGACGATGATCTACGCCATGGCGGATGTGTTGGCGCAGCAGCAGCCGAAAAAGAAGAAAAAGCCACCTTAGGGGTGGCTTTTCTTGACTTTTTTGAAAACTGCTGATATGATGAAGGGGCAAATCCTTCCACAGCTTGGATTGCAGAAAGGTGTGCGTGATGCGCAGCGACCTCCGGAGGTGGGCTGAAATGGGCGAAACTTCACAAAACGGTCATTTTGTGGCGGGGCAGCATGGTATGACCAAGTTAGCAGCAAAGGGCTGATAACTTCACAAAATGAATGTTTTGCGCAGTTGAGGAGAGGGAAAACAGTTATAAAATAGTTAATAGTGTTATTTTAGGGCTATTCGACCGCATTTAAGAAGCTTCTGATATTATCGAAAATATAAGCCGGCGCTTGTCCTTTGAAGGTGTTCACATCTTCCATTG
>JAZREO010000120.1:0-14818 GCA_045660845.1 Eubacteriales bacterium | reverse complement strand
AAAGAGGGATTTGAACCCCAAGGGGGCAGACGGCGTAAAGCAAAACAGCCCGGTGCGGCTGTTTTGTAGCCGGATGGTGCGCAGGCGGGTACCGCGAGCAGTGCGGAGCGGTCGGCAAGCAGTTAGCCTGCGTCAGCAGGCGTATCCCTCTTTCTCCGCCATTCGGGTGCTGTTTTCTATTTATTATCCCACTCTTGCATTTGGCTTTATAGTATGTTAAAATTAAATTAATTTTTGGGGGGATGTTGAAAATGGAATTAGTAAAAAAGGATTATGGCGCAGGAAAGATCCAGCAACGGGCGCTGGAAATTTTGGTGTTTTTAGATCAACTTTGCAGAGAATTGGGGTTGACCTATTTTCTGGCTTACGGTACCCTTTTAGGTGCGGTTCGGCATAAAGGGTTTATTCCCTGGGACGATGATATCGATGTCTGGATGCCCCGGGAAGATTTTATAAAATTGCGGGAGTATTTGCTGACCGAGAATAAAAATGAACGGTTTATATTAAATGAGGGGGAGTACAAACCGGAGGGGGACCGTCCGTCTGAATTGCAGATGCGGATCCTGGACCGGAACGCTCCGATCCGCCGCTGGTATGCGGAAAAGGTACGAGAAGCGTATTTATGGATCGATATTTTCGCGCTGGACTCCTTTCCGGAAGAGAAAAAAGATCAATACTTTAAAAAGTTTAAAAGAACGCTTTTTATGTATAAGATCGCAAGGTGCAAAAACTTCTTTATCCCGGCTAAAAATTTTTACGGCTTGATGAACTATATTGTCTATACAGCGCATCACAAACTGCATTTATTTAAGCATTGCCTGGATGAGGAAAAGAAAAAAGATGCCATCGTTCAAGCCATCACCCGGTATCAGGGCTTAAAAAGCCCCGAGTATTTTTGCTATGCTGCGGTTTATCTGCATAAGCCGGAAAAGTGCTTTTTCAAAAGAGAATGGTTCGAGGATCCTATCGAGCTGGAGTTTGAAGGCCATCAGTTTTTTGTACCCCGGAATTGGGACGCGGTGCTGAAAACGCTTTACAACGACTATATGACGCCGCCGCCCGAGGAGGCGCGTGTTTACACGCACGGGGTGCAACTGCTTGATTCTTAAAATAAAGGGACTGTCTGCATGGAGCAGGGCAGTCCCTTTTTACTATTTTAGCAGTTCAAGGTGAAAGATTTGATGTTGGTTCCGGCGGTGAAAAAAATTAGAATAAAGCTGATATTGCGTTGAAATTTCCATAAAATTATGATATAGTTTCTTTGAGGTGAACTATTATGCAAATAACAAATGATATTAAATATATCGGCGTGAACGACCACAAGATCGATCTTTTCGAGGGACAGTATGAGGTCCCCAATGGGATGGCATACAATTCTTATGTCATTCTGGATGAAAAGGTCGCTGTCATGGATACGGTGGACGCCGGCTTTACCCATGAATGGCTGGACAATCTGCAGAGCGCATTGGACGGCAGAGAGCCGGACTATCTGATCGTTCAGCATATGGAACCGGATCATTCGGCAAACATCATGACCTTTACCAAGGTCTATCCCAAGGCGCAGATCGTGGCGTCCGCCAAGGCGTTTGTTATGATGAAAAACTTTTTTGGGACGGATTTTGCGGATAACCGCCTGGTCGTGGGGGAAGGGGATACCCTTTCCTTAGGAGCGCACACCCTGACCTTTGTGACGGCGCCGATGGTGCACTGGCCGGAGGTCATCGTCACCTATGATGCCAAGGATCGAGTCCTTTTTTCTGCTGACGGGTTCGGTAAGTTTGGAGCGCTGGATGTGGAGGAGGACTGGGCTTGCGAGGCGCGCAGGTATTACATTGGGATTGTCGGTAAGTACGGTGCCCAGGTGCAAAACCTTCTGAAAAAGGCGGCGGGGCTGGACATCGAGATCATCTGCCCCCTGCACGGTCCGGTTCTGAAGGAAAACCTGGGATATTATCTGGGACTTTACAACACCTGGTCCAGCTATCAGCCGGAGGAGGAAGGGATCGTCATTGCCTATACCTCTGTTTACGGCAATACCAAAAAGGCGGTGCTGGAGCTGGCGGAGAAGCTGAAAGCAAACGGCTGCCCCAAGGTGGTCGTCAACGATCTTGCCCGTTGCGATATGGCAGAGGCGGTGGAGGATGCCTTCCGCTACAGTAAGCTGGTCCTTGCCACCACCACCTACAACGCAGAGATCTTCCCCTTTATGCGGGAGTTTATTAACCATCTGACCGAAAGGAATTTCAGTAACCGGACGGTGGCGTTCATTGAGAACGGCAGCTGGGCGCCGACGGCGGCGAAGGTGATGAGAGGGATGCTGGAAAAGAGCAAGAACATCATCTATACCGATACGACGGTCCGTATTTTATCGGCGCTGGACGAGGAGAGCATCGGGCAGATCGATGTTTTAGCAAAGGAGTTGGTATCATAATGTCGGCACTTTTTAAAATCGGCTATGGGCTTTACGTCGTGACCAGCCGGATGGAGGAGAAGGATAACGGGCTGATCGTCAATACGGTCTCTCAGTTGACGGATCAACCCGTTCGGGTAGCGGTGACGATCAACAAATCCAATTATTCCCATGAAATGATCCAAAAGACCGGGAGGATGAACGTCAACTGTCTTTCGGAGGACGCCCCCTTTAAAGTTTTTGAACATTTCGGCTTTCAGAGCGGCAGAGATACCGATAAATTTTCTGATTGCACCCCCTTACGTTCGGAAAACGGACTGGTCGTCCTGCCGAAATACTGCAATGCTTTTCTGTCTCTTCTGGTGGAAGAGTATCTGGATCTGGGGACACACGGAATGTTCATCTGTAAGGTGACGGAGGAGAAGATCCTTTCCGACCGGGAGTCCATGACTTATGCGTATTATCATAAAAACGTCAAGCCGAAGCCGCAGGCGAAAAAAGCAAAGGGTTATGTCTGCCAGATTTGCGGCTATATCTATGAGGGCGAAACGCTGCCGGAGGACTTTATCTGTCCTCTTTGCAAGCATGGAGCAGCGGATTTCAAAGAAATAAATTAAGGAGAAACCGATCATGAACGAAAACAGATTCTTTATTTGCGAACATTGCGGCAATATTGTCGGGATGGTCCACGACGCGGGCGTACCCATGATGTGCTGCGGGCAGAAGATGACCAAGCTGGAGCCGGGTACGGTGGATGCCAGCCTGGAAAAGCACGTTCCCGTGGTCACGGTAGAGGGAAACACTGTTAAGGCGGTGGTGGGCGAGGTTGCCCATCCCATGACCGAGGAGCACAGCATTACCTGGGTCTATCTTCAGACCGACCGGGGCGGGCAGCGCAAGGCGCTTCTTCCCGGCGCGGAGCCGGTGGTAACCTTTGCCCTGGCAGAGGAGAAGCCCCTTGCCGTCTATGCTTACTGTAATTTACACGGACTTTGGATGACGGAGGTGAAATGAGATGAAATATGTTTGCAATGTATGCGGTTGGGTCTATGACGAAGCCATTGGCGATCCGGATAACGGCATCGAGCCCGGCACCAAATTCGAAGATCTTCCCGAAGATTTTGCCTGCCCTCTCTGCGGAGTAGGGAAAGAAGATTTTAGCGAGGAATAATAAAAAATCCCCAAGCGCTTCTGCGCTTGGGGAACAGTTTTTTATACGCCGAATACCAGCCAGATATAAATGTAAGCGGGGATGATGGCGGCGAGGGTGAAGGGGATACCGATCTTGAAGAAGTCTGCGTTCTTGACCTCATGACCCGCCTTCCTGAGGATGCCGATGCCGGTAATATTGGCGGAGGCACCGATGGGGGTGCAGTTGCCGCCTAAGGTGGCGCCGGAGAGCAGACCAAAGTACAGCGGCGTGGCGACCAAGGCGGCGTCTACGCCCATCTGGGCGCTCAAAAGGGTTGCCAGACCGCCGATGACCGGGATCATGGTGGCAACATAAGGAATGTTATCAATAAAGGCGGAGATCAGCACCGATGCCCAGACGATAATGGTATACAGCAGGAACAGGTTACTGCCGCCCAGATCTGCCAGCAGACCTGCCAGCGCTTTGATGACACCCATATTCTCGATGCCGCCGATCATCAGGAACAGACCGACCAGCAGACCGAGGGTCTCAAAGTCAATCTCCTTGATGGGTTCGGTAACAGCGTAGAACTTTCTCTTTTTGATAAAGGCGTAGATCAGACCGACGATCATCAGACCGAAAGCGATCAAGCCGTTGATTTCTTTGGGCAGGGTCCAGCTTGCGGGGGCAAAGGAAACGCAGATCAGCAGCAGGATCAAGCCTACCAGCAGAATGGAAGGGACATAGTCAGTGACCTGAGTCCGCTCGCCGGTCTTAGGAATAGGAGCCTTTTCTTTCCGGAAGATCCAGGCAAGGATCAAAGCGGAGATGACCGCGCCCAGCTCTACTGCAAAGAAGATGGAGGGCTTGCCCTGATACCAGAAGAAGTCTGCAAAACTCATATCCAGTGCGGAGCCCAGCATGATGGCGGTGGTATCGCCGACCAGCGTGGCGGCACCCTGCAGGTTAGAAGAAACCGCGATACCGATGATAAAGGGGATCGGGTTGGTCTTGAGCTTTTTACAGATCTCCAACGCGACGGGGGCGACCATCAGAACCGTAGCTACATTATCCACAAAGGCGGAGATGACACCGGCGAACAGCGCCAGCGCCACTGCTGCCATCTGGACATTGGGAACCTTTTCCATGACGAGATCCGCCAAGAGGGCAGGCATCTTACTTTCAATAAACAGGGCAACAAGACCCATGGTACCGGCGATCATCAGAAGGACATTGAAGTCCAGCTCGCCGAGGACATTGCCGAGGGGCAGCATGCCGGTGGCGATAAAAACGACACCCGAGACCAGGGCGATGTACGGACGGTACTTGCCGAAGATCAGCATCAGTACGTAGGTGACTGCAAATAAGATGATTGCAGGAAGCATAAAAAGTCCTCCTAAATTTATAATATGATGTTTCATTATGCCATAAAATCAGAAAATGTCAAGTGTGTTTTTTATAGCGCAATGAATAATATTCAAAATAGTTGTATAAAATTAGTGATTTCCCTTCAATTTATACAAAAGTGAGGATTTTTTAGTATATCTAATTGTGTATTATTGAAAAAATGCACAATTTGGCAGAAAAGTACTTGCAATATAATAGGGGCTATGGTAGAATTTATTCATTGATTTTTGAATTTTATTCAATCGGAGGAAAATACAATGAAGAAAGAAAACATCAAAAAGGTCGTTTTAGCTTATTCCGGAGGCTTAGATACCTCCATCATCATTCCCTGGCTGAAGGAAAACTACAATAACTGCGAGGTTATCGCCGTTTCCGGTAATGTGGGTCAGGCGGACGAGCTGGAGGGCTTAGAGGAAAAGGCGCTCAAGACCGGCGCTTCCAAGCTGTATGTGGAGGATCTGAACGAGGAGTTCGTGCAGGACTTCGTGTTCCCTGCCATCAAGGCGGGCGCTGTCTATGAGAATTATCTGCTGGGCACCTCTCTGGCTCGTCCCTGTATCGCTAAGCGGTTGGCAGAGATCGCCATCGCCGAGGGTGCCGACGCCATCTGCCATGGCTGCACCGGTAAGGGTAATGACCAGGTTCGTTTCGAGCTGACCCTCAAGGCGTTTGCTCCCGATCTGCCCATCATCGCTCCCTGGCGGGAGTGGGACATCAAGTCCCGTGAGGAGGAGATCGCCTATGCCGAGGCGCACAACATCCCCCTGAAGATCAACCGGGAGACCAACTATTCCAAGGATAAGAATATGTGGCACCTCTCCCATGAGGGTTTGGATCTGGAGGATCCTGCCAACGAGCCCCTTTACAATAAGCCCGGTTTCCTGGAGATGGGCGTTTCTCCCGAGATGGCGCCGGATGCTCCCACCTATGTGACCATTCATTTTGAAAAGGGTATTCCCACCGCCATCGACGGCAAGGAGATGAATGGCGTGGATCTGATCTGGAAACTTAACGAGTTGGGCGGTAAGAACGGCATCGGTCTTCTGGATATCGTGGAGAACCGGCTGGTCGGCATGAAGTGCCGCGGTGTCTATGAGACCCCCGGCGGTACCATTCTTTATAAGGCACATGAAATCTTAGAGACCCTCTGCCTGGATCGCGCTACCTCTCACTATAAGGCATTGGTCGCTCAGAAGTTTGCTGAGGTAATTTATGATGGTCAGTGGTTTACTCCTTTGACCAAGGCTATTTTGGCGTTTGTGGACAGCACCCAGGAGACGGTGACCGGTGATGTTAAACTGAAGCTCTACAAGGGCAATATGATCCTGGCGGGCGTCACCTCTCCCTATTCTCTCTACGATCCTGAGATCGCCACCTTCGATGAGGACGAGGTCTACGATCAGAAGGATTCCGCCGGCTTTATCAATCTCTTCGGTCTGCCGGTGAAGGTCAACGCGAAGATGCGTAAGAAAAACGGTTTGGAGCTGTAATAAGTTTTATGGAAAAAATGTGGGCAGGACGCTTCCAGAAGGAATTGGACCGGGAAGCGGACGATTTTAATTCATCCATTCACTTCGATAGCCGGATGTTCCGGCAGGACATCGAGGGCTCGGTGGCGCACGCCGCCATGCTGGCAAAGCAGGGCATCCTCACCAAGGAGGAAGGGGAGGCCATTATAGAGGCGCTGGGTGTCATCCGGGCGGATCTGGAAAGCGGCGCCTTGGAATTCGATATGCAGGCGGAGGATATCCATATGTTTATCGAGTCGGTGCTGACCAAGCGGATCGGCGATCTGGGCAAAAAATTGCATACAGCCCGCAGCCGCAACGATCAGGTGGCGCTGGATATCCGGCTTTATCTGCGGGATGAGACCCAGGAGATCATTGGGCTCATCAAGGAGCTTCTGGCGGCGATCTTAGTGCAGGCGAAGGAAAATGCTGCTGCCATCATGCCGGGGTACACTCATCTGCAGCGGGCGCAGCCCATCACCTTCGGTCATCATCTGATGGCGTACTGCATGATGCTGGTCCGGGACTGCGGAAGGCTTACGGATGCCATGCGGCGGATGAATCAAAATCCCTTAGGGTCCTGCGCTTTGGCAGGGACTACCTACAATACCGACCGGGAGGAGACCTCCCGTATCTTAGGGTTTGACGGCTATACCCTCAACAGTATCGACGGCGTTTCCGACCGGGATTTCTGCTTAGAGCTGATGAGCGCCTATGCCATGATCATGATGCATCTTTCCCGGTTCTCCGAGGAGATCATCCTCTGGTCCAGCTGGGAATTTAAGTTTGTGGAGCTGGACGATAGCTATACCACCGGCTCCAGCATCATGCCCCAGAAGAAAAACTCCGATATGGCGGAGCTGGTCCGGGGCAAGACCGGGCGGGTCTATGGCGATCTGGTGGCGCTCTTGACCACCCTCAAGGGGCTGCCTCTTGCCTATAATAAGGATATGCAGGAGGACAAGGAAGCCATCTTCGATAGCGTGGATACCGTCAAGAAATGCCTCAGCATCTTCGCTCCCATGGTCCGCACCATGAAGGCGATCCCGGAGAATATGTACGCTGCGGCGGGGAAGGGCTTTATCAATGCCACCGATCTCGCCGACTACCTGGTCAAGAAGGGCTTGCCCTTCCGGACGGCTTATAAGATCGTCGGGCAGACCGTCGCCAGAGCCATTGAGGAGAATACCGTATTGGATCACCTCTCCCTGGAGACCCTGAAGGAATTTTCACCCCTCTTTGAAGAGGATGTATACAACGAGATCTCTCTGGAGACCTGCGTTTCCAAACGCATCTCCGCCGGCGGTACCGGTCCCCAATCGGTGGCGGCGCAGATCAAGTTTATCGAGGAATTTATCAAATGAAAAAAGTATTTATAGACGGCAGCGCCGGGACCACCGGGCTTCGGATCCGGGGGCGGCTGGAGAGCCGCAGCGACATTGAGCTGCTGACCCTCACTGAGGAAAAACGCAAGGATCCCGCTGCCCGGAAAGAGATGCTGAATAAGGCGGACATCGCTTTTCTTTGCCTGCCGGATGACGCGGCAAGAGAAGCCGTCAGCATGATCGAAAATCCCGATACGGTGGTTTTGGATACCTCCACAGCCCATCGGACCGATCCCAATTGGTGCTATGGTTTTCCCGAGCTTTCTAAGGAGCAGTGGGAAAAGGTTAAGAACGCCAAGCGGATCGCAGTACCAGGCTGCCATGCCAGCGGCTTTATCGCCCTGGTGGCGCCGTTGGTGGCGGCGGGGGCGCTCCCCAAGGATGCGCTTTTGACCTGCCATTCCATCACCGGCTATAGCGGCGGCGGTAAGAAGATGATCGCCCAGTATGAGGACGATGAGCGGGACCCGCTGCTTTCTGCACCCCGGCAGTACGCCTTAGGGCAGAAGCATAAGCATCTGCCGGAGATGGCTGCCATGACCGGCATCCTGAAGGATCCCATCTTTTGCCCCATCGTATCCGACTTTTACAGCGGCATGGCAGTGACGGTCCCTCTCTTTAAGCGCCAGCTCAATGAGGGCTTTGGCATGGAGGAGCTGAAGGCGATCTACCGCAAGCAGTATCAGGGACCCATCGTTGTCTGGAGCGAGACGCCTGATGATGACGGCTTTTATTCCGCTGCCGCCTTCGGGGATAGCGACAAAATGGAGATCACCGTCCAGGGCAATGAGGAACGCATCCTGCTCATGGCACGCTACAACAACTTGGGAAAAGGCGCCTCCGGCGCAGCATTAGAGTGCATGAACCTGGTATTGGGGGATGCACCGGATCAAAATTTGGAGTAAACGATATGAAATTAGTAAAAGGCGGGGTGGTCGCACCCTACGGCTTTTTTGCCAGCGGTATCCATTGCGGCATCCGCAAGAATAAAACCAAAAAGGACTTGGGGCTGATCTATAGTCAGGTCCCTGCCAATGCGGCGGCGGTGTATACCACCAACCTTGTAAAGGGTGCGCCCTTGACGGTGACCAAGGAGCATCTCAAGAACGGGCTGGCGCAGGCGATCATCTGCAACAGCGGCAATGCCAACACCTGCAATGCAAACGGCATCGAGGTGGCAGAGGAAATGAGCCGCCTGGTGGGGGAGGCTTTGAAGATTTCTCCCGAGGATGTGGTGGTGGCATCCACCGGCGTTATCGGTCAGCCCTTGGACATTGCCCCCATTGAACAGAATATGGAAAAGCTGGCGCAAGACCTGGGGAAAGAGCCTGCCAATGGGTATGCCGCCGCCGAAGCCATCATGACCACCGATACCAAGGCTAAGGAGATCGCGGTGGAGTTTACTGTCGGCGGCAAGGTCTGCCGCTTGGGCGGTATCGCCAAGGGAAGCGGCATGATCCACCCCAACATGGCGACCATGCTGGTCTTTCTTACAACGGACTGCGCCATCAGCGCTGCCATGCTGCAGAAGGCGCTTTCCACCGATGTGCAGGAGACCTTTAATATGACCAGTGTGGACGGAGATACCTCCACCAATGATATGGTGGTCATCCTTGCCAACGGGCAGGCGGGCAACGCCGAGATCCATGCTGAGGGACAGGATTTTGAGACCTTTATGACGGCGCTGAATACGGTGACGGTTCAGCTTTGCCGCTGGATCGCCGGGGACGGCGAGGGCGCCACCAAGCTGCTGGAGTGCAAGGTTTGCGGTGCGCCGGATAAAACCATCGCCAAGACGGTGGCAAAGAGCGTGATCTGCTCCTCTCTGACCAAGGCTGCCATGTTTGGCGCGGATGCCAACTGGGGGCGGGTCCTCTGCGCCATTGGTTACAGTGGGGCAGCAGTGGATGTCCATAAGGTGGAGGTGAAATTCGCTTCCGCCGCCGGTGAGGTTTTGGTCTGCCAGAACGGCGCCGGGGTGGAGTTCTCTGAGGAGGTCGCTAAAAAGGTGCTCTTAGAGAAGGAGATCGAAATTCTCATCGATCTGCACGACGGCGAGGCGGCGTCTACCGCTTGGGGCTGCGATCTTACTTATGACTATGTAAAGATCAATGGCGACTATAGAACTTGATCATTAGAAGGTAGGGTGGCGGTGCCACCCTGCTTGCTTTATTTAAAAGGAGATAAAAATGTCGATTTCAATTACAAATGCCCAGCGGGCAGAGGTGCTGACCCAGGCGCTGCCCTACATCAAAAAATATAATGGGAAGATCGTTGTCATCAAATACGGCGGCAATGCTATGATCAATGAGCAGCTCAAGGAGCAGGTGATGGAGGATATCGCTCTGCTTTGGCTGATCGGCGTCAAGGTGGTGCTGGTCCATGGCGGCGGTCCGGAAATCACAGAGACCATGAAGAAGGTGGGCAAGGAGAGCGTCTTTCTCGATGGACTTCGGGTCACCGATAAGGAAACTGCTGAGATCGTCCAGATGGTGCTGGCTGGCAAGATCAATAAGAGTCTTGTGAACCTTCTGGAGGTCAAGGGCGGTCGCGCCATGGGGCTTTCCGGCATGGATGACCGGATGATCCTCTGCGAGATGAAGGACGAGCGGTTAGGGTTTGTCGGCAAGATCACTAAGGTCAATGTGACCCCGGTGATGGATCTGCTGGAGAAGGGCTACATTCCGGTTATTTCTACGGTAGGCGTGGATAAGGCGGGGAATGTCTACAACATCAACGCAGACACAGCGGCGGCTTACATTGCCGGTGCCATGCAGGCGGAACGACTCATTACCCTCACCGATATTGCGGGTATTCTCCGGGATCATACCGATCCCTCCACCCTCATTCCCGAGCTGGATATTGAGGAAGCCCATGAACTTTTTGAGAACGGCATCATCTCCGGGGGGATGATCCCCAAGGTAGAGTGCTGCATCGAGGCGATCCAGCATGGTGTACGCAAGGTTATTATCATGGACGGGCGGGTGCCCCATTCCATTCTGATCGAGACCCTCACCGATGAGGGCGCAGGTACCATGGTGGTAGGAGAACGGCATGAACACTAAAGAATTAGATAACCAATACATTGCAAATACCTATAATCGGTTTCCCCTGGAGATCGTCAAGGGAGAGGGCTCCCTGTTCTGGGACGAGAACGAGAAGGAATACATTGATCTGGGCAGCGGCATTGCGGTCAACCTATTAGGTGCCTGCGATCCCGGCTGGGTCCGGGCGGTGGAAACGCAGCTCCATCAGGTGCAGCACACCTCCAACCTCTTTTACACTGCGCCTCAGGTGAAATTGGCAGAGCAGCTCTGCCGTCGCACCGGCATGAAGAAGGTCTTTTTCGGCAACAGTGGTGCGGAAGCCAACGAGTGCGCCATCAAGGTGGCGCGGCGGTATGCGGCGGAGAAGAAGGGGGAGGACTGCTTTACCATCATCACCCTGGAAAACAGTTTCCATGGGCGGACCATTACCACCCTTGCCGCCACCGGGCAGGAGGTCTTTCACCAGGACTTCAAGCCGCTGACCGGCGGATTTCTTCACGCACCTGCCAATGATCTTAGGGCGGTGGAGAAGCTGGTGGCGGAGCATCAGGTTGCCGCCATTATGGTAGAGCCGGTTCAGGGCGAGGGCGGTGTTCTGCCGCTGACCGCTGAATTCTGCCGGGGACTGCAAAAAATTGCCGACGAGCAGGATATTCTGCTGGTCATCGATGAGGTACAGACCGGTAACGGACGGACCGGCAAGCTTTACGGTTATATGCATTTCGGGCTGCGTCCCGATGTTGTTACCACCGCAAAAGGCATCGGCGGTGGACTGCCCATTGGCATCTGCATGATGGGTGAGCGGGTGGAGAGCGTACTGACCCCCGGGTCCCACGGCTCCACCTTCGGCGGCAATCCTATTGCGGCTGCCGGTGCGCTGCACATCTTAGAGCGGGTGGACGAAGAATTACTGGCAGAGGTCCGGGAGAAGTCCGCTTATCTCATTGAGCGATTCAGCGGTGCTGAGGGCATCAAAAGTGTCAGCGGCATGGGATTGATGCTGGGACTGGAGACCGAGCGCCCTGCTGCGGAGATCGTGGCGCGGTGCCGGGAACTGGGGGTCTTGGTGCTGACCGCCAAGACTAAGGTGCGGCTGCTGCCGCCCCTCAATATCCCCATGGAGCTGCTGAAAAAGGCGGCAGACATTATTTTGCAGGTAGCAAAAGGAGAGTAAAAGATGGAAAATCGTCATTTTTTGAAATTATTGGATTATACCCCCGCTGAGATCGAGGCGCTTCTGGATCTGGCAGCGGAGCTCAAAGATAAAAAGAAGAAGGGGATTCCCCACCGCTACTGCGAGGGGAAAAATATTGCGCTGATCTTTGAAAAGACCAGCACTCGTACCCGGTGCAGCTTTGAGGTGGCTGCCTATGATTTAGGTATGGGGGTTACCTATCTGGACCCCACCGGCTCCCAGATCGGCAAAAAGGAAAGCATTGCCGATACCGCCCGGGTATTGGGTCGGATCTACGACGGAATCGAATACCGGGGCTTTGGGCAGGAGATCGTGGAGGAGCTGGCAAAGCATGCCGGCGTGCCGGTCTGGAACGGACTGACCAACGAATTTCATCCCACCCAGATCTTAGCGGATTTTCTCACTATCCGGGAGCATTTCGGTAATTTGAAGGGCATTAAGCTGGTGTATCTGGGCGACGCGCGTTACAATATGGGGAACTCCCTCATGGTAGGCGCGGCAAAGATGGGGCTTCATTTTGTTGCCGCCGCGCCCAAGGCATACTGGCCGGAGGCGGCGCTCATTGAGGAGTGCCGGAAGATCGCTGCTGAGACCGGGGCGGTATTGGAGTTCCAGGAGGATCCTAAGGCGGCGGTGCAGGGCGCAGATGTGCTCTATACCGATGTTTGGGTGTCCATGGGTGAGCCCAATGAGGTCTGGGAGGAGCGGATCAAAGCCCTTTCTCCCTATCAGATTAATAGCGAACTGATGAAGATCGCAGGCGAAAATGCGGTATTCATGCACTGCCTGCCCGCATTCCATGATCTCAAAACTACCGTCGGCAAGGAGATCAGCGAGAAATTCGGCATCAGCGAGATGGAAGTTACCGATGAAGTCTTTGAGGGCAGCCGGTCCATCGTCTTTGACGAGGCGGAGAACCGGATGCATACCATTAAAGCGGTCATGCTGGCAACTTTGCAAAGGGATCTTTTTTAAAAGGAAATACTTGTAATTATGGCGGTTTTGGTTTATAATGTGTATATAAATCAATTAAGGAGGAACTCTCATGCCGTCTGATAAGATTTTGAAGATCAAAACCAATCACAATAATTTGTTTTTGCGGGTCGCAAAGGGGCATTTTGCTACCAATAGTGCGCATAGCAACTATTATATCGATGTGGCGGCGCAGAAGTCCCGGCTTTCCGAGGCGAAGGCGGTGGCGGAAAAGCTCTGTAGCGGGTATAAATATTCCACCACTATTGTGGACACCATTTTGTGCCTGGACGGTACGGAGGTGGTGGGCACCTGCCTGGCGGACACCTTGGTCAAGCATGATTTTATCAATATCAATGCCCATCAGACTATTTATGTTGTGACGCCGGAGATGAGCGGCTCTCAGCTTTTGTTCCGGGATAATATCGTCCCCATGATCAAGGGGAAGCATGTTCTGGTGCTGGCAGTCTCGGTGGCGACCGGTGAAACGGTTCGTCATGCGCTGGATGCGGTGCAGTACTACGGCGGCGAGACGGCGGGCGTGGCGGCGCTCTTCTCCACCAAGAAGGAGATCGGCGGTCATCCCATCAACTCGGTCTTTGATCCCTCTGATCTGCACGACTATTTCTCGGTCTCTGCCAAGGAATGTCCCCTCTGCAAAAAAGGCGAGAAGCTGGATGCGCTTATCAACTGTCACGGGTTTTCTAAATTATAATATTAAAAAGACTCTCGCTGCAGCGAGGGTCTTTTGATTATAATGATTGACATTGGTTTAAAATAATGATACGATTTCAAAGAAGGAGTATCGACTATGATTTATAAATCTATTGACCAATTGATTGGGCAAACGCCCCTTTTGGAGTTGAAGAATACAGAAAATAAGGTCAGGATCCTTGCAAAATTGGAGTATCTCAATCCAGCCGGGTCGGTGAAGGACCGGGTAGGGCTGGCGATGATCCGGGAAGCGGAGGCGAGCGGCAAGCTTAAGCCCGGCGCGGTCATCATCGAGCCAACCAGCGGCAATACCGGCATCGGACTGGCGTCGGTGGCGGCGGCGAGAGGGTATCGGACCATCATCGTCATGCCGGATACCATGTCGGTGGAGCGGCGGATGCTAATGAAGGCGTATGGTGCAGAATTAGTACTGACCGATGGCGCAAAGGGAATGACAGGTGCCATCGAGAAGGCGGAAGAACTGGCGCGGGAGATCCCCGGCGGCTTTATTGCCGGGCAGTTTGTCAACCCCGCCAACCCCAAGGCGCACTACGAGACCCCCGGTCCGGAGATCTGGGCGGATACCCAGGGGAAGGTGGATATTTTTGTTGCCGGCGTGGGGACCGGGGGGACCATCACCGGTGTCGGTCAATATCTGAAAGAGAAAAATCCTGCTGTTAAGATCGTGGCGGTGGAGCCGGGGGACTCGGCAGTGCTTTCTGGCGGCGCGCCAGGTGCCCATGGTTTGCAGGGGATCGGTGCAGGGTTTGTCCCGGAAGTGCTGGATACAGCGATCTATGATGAGATCATTCCCGTTACCAACGAGGAAGCCTATGCCGCCGGGCGGCAGATGGGGCAGAAGGAAGGCGTGCTTGTGGGGATCTCCTCCGGGGCGGCACTCCATGCCGCGTTGACGCTGGCGAAGCGCCCGGAGAATGAGGGCAAGACCATCGTTGTCTTACTGCCGGATACCGGGGACCGCTATCTATCAACACCATTATTTAGCGAATAAAAAATTGCCGAAGCGTATAGCTTCGGCAATTTTTTT
>JAZREO010000119.1:0-14766 GCA_045660845.1 Eubacteriales bacterium | reverse complement strand
ACAAAGCCTGCCAGCAGGTAGCCGACCAGGGAAACGGCGGCAACTGTCAGAGCATAGGGCAGCTGGGTGGCAACATGGTTGACATGGTCGCTCTTGGCGCCGGCGGAAGCCATGATGGTGGTGTCGGAGATGGGGGAGCAATGGTCGCCGCAGACCGCACCTGCCAGGCAGGCGGAGATGCAGATAACGACCATGGCGGGGATAGCAGCGCTATCGGTAACCCCGGCGAGCTGGCTCTCAAATACACCGGTCACAATGGGGATCAGGATGCCGAAGGTACCCCAAGAGGTACCGGTGGCAAAGGAAAGACCCATAGCGACCAGGAAGAGCAGGGCGGGCAGCAGGATCTGCAGTGCCTTAGCGCTATCTACCAAAGCGGCAACATAACCGCTGGCATCCAGAAGTCCGGTCATGGACTTCAAGCCCCAGGCGAAGGTCAAGATCAGGATGGCGGGAACCATCTGCTTAAAGCCCTCGGGGATGGCGGCGGTACACTCCTTGAAGGAGAGAACACGGCGGCAGAGGAAGTAGATCATATCGATGACCAGCGCGGCAATGGAGCCGACTGCCAGACCGTAAGCTGCATCGCAGTTTGCAAAGGCGTTGATGAAGCTCTCACCGGCAAAGAAGCCGCCGGTATAGATCATGCCGACAACGCAGAGGATGATCAGAATGACCACCGGGATGATCAGGTCGATGACCTTGCCGCGGGGATTGGACTTTTCATCCTCCCCACTGGTGAACTGCTCTCCGCCGGAGGTATGGAGATCGCCGGCGATGGCGTTCTTTTCAAACCGCTTCATAGGACCGTAATCCAGCCCGGTAAAGGCGATGAAGATCACCATGGCGATGGTCAGAAGTGCATAGAGGTTATAGGGGATAGTCTGGATAAAGAGGGCGATGCCATTGACCCCCTCCACAGTGCCGGAAACGGCAGCAGCCCAGGAAGAGATCGGTGCGATAATGCAGATGGGTGCGGCGGTGGCATCGATGAGATACGCCAGCTTGGCACGGGAGATGCGCTGCTTATCGGTGATGGGACGCATAACACTGCCGACAGTCAGACAGTTGAAATAGTCGTCCACAAAGATGAGCGCGCCCAGACCGAAGGTTGCCAGCTGCGCGCCGCGGCGGTTCTTGATCTTGGTGGCAGCCCAATCGCCGTAGGCACGGCTACCGCCGGCGTGGTTCATCATGACGACAATGGCACCCAGCACCACCAGGAATACCAGGATGCCCACATTCCATTCGTCCGCCAGGTTGACGATAAAGCCTTCATGCACCACGGCATTGAACATCTTCTCAAAGTTGAATCCGGCTTCGCTGATGGCATAGAGCACGCCACCGGAGAGGATGCCCAGGAACAGGGAGGAGTAGACCTCCTTAGTGATCAGCGCCAGTACGATGGCAATGATCGGGGGGAGAAGCGCCCAGAAGGTGCCTTCAAAGAAGGAGGAATATTCTTCTTCTGCTTCTTCCTCAGCAGCCGTCTCTTCTTCGACAGCAGGGGCTTCCTCGGTGGTTGCCTCTTCACCGGTTGCGAGTTCGGTCAAAGTTCCTGCGACCGGTTCTTCCGTGTCGCCGGCAGCAGGGCTGCTGACAGACTCGTCCAGGACAACAGCGGCGGAGCAGCTGATCCCACCCAGCATTCCCAATACGAGAATCAGGGCAAAGCAGCGACCCAGCAGCTTGCGGTGTTTCAAGATGAAATTCATGATTTCGTCCTCCTAAAATAATGTAAAATAAAAGGCCTGCAAAGAACGCGGAAAACCATTCTTTACAGGCGTAAAAAAGATGGCACTCCACGATTTGTGACAGTCCGGCGCATCTTCTGCGCCGGCCCAGCGGCAGCCCTCCGGGGTCGGGAGAGCGGCAACTTCGGCAGCATTGCCTTTCATCGGTTTTCCTTTGAAACCCGGCAGAAAACCGTTACTGATCAATGCTGCGCCTCCATCGGCTATTTATTTCTTTGGAAAAATGTTACCATACCGATATAGAATTTGTCAATATATATCGGTGAATTTTAATTCAGTCCGCTTTGAAATGCCACCGCCTTGCCTAAAATGCGGATGCGTTCCAGCTCCTCGCCGGTATAGATCAGCGGGGCATAGCGGGGATTTTCAGCGTTGAGAGAGATCATCCCCTCGGCAGGGTAATAATAGACCCGTTTGAGGGTGGCGGTGTCTTCGATGATGACCGCGGCGATCTCACCATTTTCCACTGTGGGTTGCTCCCGGATAAAGACGAGATCTCCGTCCATGATCCGGGCGCCGATCATACTGTCGCCCTTGGCGCGCAGACAAAAATCTGCCCGAACACCGCTGCCTGGATCAGCGTAAGCGCCGTACTCCTCGTTGGCAAAGATGGGCGCGCCGCAGGCGATCTCCCCCAGCAGCGGCACTCGCCGGGAGGATTCCTCCCCGGATCGGGTCGCCTCTAACCATTCATCCTTATTTTTATAGGGAGATTTGCCCAGCAGATAGTCGGTATCTGCCTGAAAGAACTCCGAAATGGCGGCAACTGTTTCAAAGCTCGGCTCCCGCTCCCCCCGTTCATACATATTGATGCTGCTCTTGGAGATATTCAACGCATCGGCAAGCTGTTTCTGGGATAGACCCTGCTCCAGCCGTAAATTTTTAAATCGCCCCGAAAATGAAATCATCGTATCACTCCTTTACGAATATAATACACTAATTGTACTCGCTTGTCAAGAAAAATCGAAAATAGTCTTGACAATCGAGCACGAATTGTGTATAATGAGCACAGAAAGATCCAAATGATGGAAAAAGAAAGGAAGATTCCTGCCGCCGCGGTCAGCTTGCTGCTTTCTGTACCGCAAAATATCTGCTTACCTGGATCAGCCGCCGAAGACCCGTTTCCTTCTCCGGCTGCGGGCTGATTTTGGGAGTTGCGCAGGGAAATTATAATTTTTTTGATTGTAAGACATCTTTCGACTGTTTATGATCGAATAATTTGCTATCATTTGGATGAAAGGGGCGAAAATCAAGCTGCCCCGGCGCAACTGGCGCATAATTGAGGAGGAATACTTAAATGAAAGAAACGAATGAGAAGATGACCATGGTCCTGCTGCAGACTGATGAAGAGGCGGCCCGCCAGCACCGGGAGCGGTTTTCGGAGCTGGGCGTGGAGGTGCTGGGCGTCTGTTCCAGCGGACTGGAGGCAGTGAGGGTGATCACCGAGCAGCAACCGGATGTGGTGCTGATGGATAGCTTTCTGCCGGGACGGAGCAGTTATGATATCCTGGAGGCACTGCAAGAGGTGGGATATCGGAAAAATACCGTCATCGCGGTCCTTTCCCAGGTGCCCAATGACCGGCTGGCGCAGCAGGTGATGGACGCCGGCGGCGATCTTTTTTTATTGCTGCCGTTGGATTACCAGTTTATCAAGGATCGGTTTTGCGCCATCCTGGATAAAAAACGGGCGGGGATGGAGCCTGCGCCCAATGACGGACGGTTTGAGCTGGAACGGTATGTGGCGGAGCTGATGCATGAGGTGGGGGTTCCCGCCCATATCCGGGGCTACGATTATATCCGGGATTCTATCTTGCTCTCTCTGGAGGATCGCAATATGCTCAAGGCGATCACCAAGGACCTGTATCCTACTGTCGCAAAAAATAACAATACCACGGCTTCACGGGTAGAGCGTGCCATTCGTCACGCCATCGAGGTGGCTTGGGGTCGTGGTGATATTGATACTCTAAATGCCATCTTCGGTTTCACCGTCAAAAGCTCCAAGGGCAAGCCTACCAACGGCGAGTTTATTTCCATGCTGACCGAGCGGATCCGCCTGGATCGGAAGATCGCGGTTTAATGACTCATTTAGATAATAGCGGTTCGGATTTTCCGGACCGCTATTTTTTATTAGGTTATTATGATTTTTTTTTGCCTTTTGGCGCAAATTAAGAAAGCGTTACCCTTTTTGGAAATTCTCCTCAGATGCTTTACAAAATCTTTTTTATATTATATAATAATTTAGTTAGAAAGAAAACCATCGGGTAAGGAGGGATCTTATGAGCCCGGCAAGTGAATATTTTGCAGGAATCTATGGGGAGATCCCAAAGCCGACCCTGGTCTGTGATAAAGGATTGGATCCGGTCTGGTACTCCGCTGATGCGGAGAATTTGCTTCCTTTGTCCGATGCCGTTCGCCGGGAGGCGGAACGGTGCCTGGCAGAGCGAAAGGGCGGGATTCTTTCGCTGCAGCTGGAAGATCGGCAGCTGACGCTCTGTCTTACGCCGTCGGTCTATGAGGGCGAGACCTATCTTGTGCTGGCGGCAGATCTGCCGCCGGAGCATCCGGAACTTCCGGGTCTGATGAAGGTGCTGCGCAACTCCCGCAGCAAGCTTTCCGGATATCTCAACGGGATCTTTGCCATGGCGCAGAAAATCGGGCTGGATACCCCCGAGGGCAGATCGCTGGGCGAGGATGTCCGGCGAATCATGCGGATGGCAGAGCATTTGGACCGGCTGATCGACGGCGAGGGTCACATTATTTACCGGGTGCCGATGGATATTGGGCGGTTTGTCGCCGGTTATGTTCGCACCCTCAATGAGATCGAATTGGATCAGCCCATCCTGACTGCGCCTTATGAGCCGGAGATGATCGTAAGGATCATGCCGGAGGACCTGGAGCTGGTGCTGGGCACGTTGATCAGTAACGGACTTCGGTTCGGCGGCAAGGTTACGGTCCGGACCTATCGGAAGGATGAAAAGATCTATATTACCGTGGCGGACAACGGTCCCGGTGTCAGCCAGCCGGAGCGGCTGTTTGAATGGGGCTACCGGACGGTTGATCGCAAAGGCGTCAAAGGTCTGGGCTTCGGTCTGGCGATGGCGAAAAGAGTGCTGGAGCAGCAGGGAGCAACCCTGCTTTATGAGCGGGAAGAGCAGCAGACCTGCTTCCATATCGTGCTGAGCAATGAGGATGTTCCGGATCGCGGCAGATTGGCAGAATGGCATCCGGAGCCGCTGGAAAACAGTCTTTCTCAGATGCGTGTTGAACTGAGCGATTATATGAAGGAGATGCTGATATGAAGGTATTGGTGACCGGCGGCGCCGGCTATATCGGGACGCATACGGTGGTGGAGCTGCTCAATGCAGGCTACGAAGTAGTGGTCTTTGATAATTTCTATAATAGCAAGCCCAAGGCGTTGGAGCGGGTCCGTGCCATTACCGGTAAGGATTTTAAATTCTATGAGGCGGATATGCTGGATGCTGCCGCTATGGACGAGATTTTTGCCGCCGAAAAGGTGGACGCGGTGATCCATTTCGCCGGACTGAAGGCGGTGGGGGAGAGCTGCGAGCAGCCCTGGATGTACTATCATAACAATATCGTTGGGACGCTCAATATCCTGGCAGCCATGAAAAAATATAGCGTCAGGCAGTTTGTCTTTTCCTCCTCCGCCACTGTATACGGTGACGCGAAGGTAGTCCCGGTGAAGGAAGATTTTCCCACCGGTGCCACCAATCCCTATGGGCAGACCAAGTTGATGCAGGAGATCATGCTGACGGATATCGCCAAAGCGGATCCGGAATTCACTGTCACCCTGCTGCGGTACTTCAATCCGGTGGGCGCTCATGAAAGCGGTATGATCGGGGAGGATCCCCAGGGCATCCCTAATAACCTGTCCCCCTATATCTCCCAGGTCGCCATCGGCAAGCGAGAGTGCCTTTCGGTTTTTGGTGATGATTATAATACCCACGACGGCACCGGCGTCCGGGATTATATCCATGTGGTGGACCTGGCAAAGGGTCATATCAAGGCATTGGAAGGGCAGACCGGCAAGACCGGCGTGTTCATCTATAATCTGGGCACCGGCGAGGGCTATAGCGTTCTGGACATGGTCCATGCCTTTGAAAAGGCGAGCGGCGTCAAGATCAACTATAAGATTGTGGACCGCCGCCCCGGCGATGTAGAGACCCTTTATGCCGATACTGCCAAAGCCAAAGCTGAGATCGGCTTTGTGGCAGAGAAGAATCTGGACGATATGTGCAGAGATATTTGGAATTGGCAGAAGAATAATCCAAACGGATTTAATGATTGATAAAAAACAGTCGCACATAGTGCGACTGTTTTTTTGTTAGGTTAAGTCAAAGTAATCCAGCATCCCATTATAGATGGCGCGAGCAAAGCCCTCCGGATTTTCGCTCATCTTGCGAGCGTCAGAGGCGTTGGTGATAAAGCCCAGCTCCACCAGTACTGCCGGCATGGAGGTGCGGCGGAGGACATAAAGAGAGGGATTGGTCTTGACCCCTAAGTCCCGCATATCCAGCTCCTCGACGATCGCTTCCTGAATTTCCTGCGCCAGCTCATGGGCGGCGCCGGTGTTGCGATAGGTATAGACCTCGGTGCCGCTCACCTCCGGGTTGGTGGAGGCGTTGGCATGGATACTGATAAAATAATCTGCCGGCCAGCTATTGGCGATCTGCACCCTCTGCTGGAGGCTGGAGGCATTGGTGGTGCCTAAGACCTCGGTGGGGGTATTGCGAGTCAGCCGTACCTCAAAATTAGGATCGGCGCGCAGCAGCGTCGCCAGCTCCTGGGCGACAGCGTAGTTGATGTCCTGCTCCCGGAGCCCCTGCCCTTCTGCGCCGGCGTTGACGCCCTGGGGATTGTGACCGGCATCGATGACGACTTTAATAGCCATAAGTTCAATACAACTCCTTTCCTATATAATTTATGGGAAAAGAGAAAAATTGATACTTCTAATAAACCGTCAGCTCCCCCTTTTCGTTGCAGAGGGCAAGGAAGATCTTGTTTTTGGGCGGGGCATTGAGAGAAGAAAGCTGTCGGGACAGCCACTTTTCTTCGAAACCCAGCCGCCGGAGATTTTGATGGAGCACCACTCCGTCGGTGACGACCTCCACCGGCAGAGGTTCCGCTGGGGGCTGCTGTCCTAAATCGCCGGGCGTGGCAGAGCGATAGAACGGGCGGGGAGAACAACTGATCCGTCCGTCCGGCTCCAGATAGACGGTGTCCAGCTGGGCGATATCAAAATATCCTTGCTGACGGCAGAGAGATAGAAATTCATGAACATCCAGCTTGCCCTTTTTGAAGTTCTCTCGGCAGAGCTTGCCCTTTTCCATCAGGATCACCGGCTTGCCGGTGATCAGTCCTCGCAGCCGTACCGACCGGTCGGTGAAGACGGAAAGCAGAAAGGTGAAGGCGGCAAAGACCAGCAGCGCTATGAATCGGGTGGGGAATTTTTCAAAGCCGCCGAAGGCCAGCTCCGCAGCAATGGAGCCGATGGTGATGCCATTGATATAATCGTAGCCGCTCATCTGGGAAATCTGCCGGTAGCCCATCAGCTTGGTGATGAGAAAAAGTGCAATAGCAGCAAAAAGCGAAGTTAAAAAAGCCTGTAAAACGATCATCGTGATTACCTCCTATTGCCGTTATTATGAGGTAAAAATGGGGAGTTTATGTAAAATTTACAATTTGTTCAACACAAAGTTCCATTAAAAGTGTATCATAAGAAAAAACGGAGGTGAGGGTCATGTTTGGATATGTAGTCGCCAATATGGAAAAACTGACAGAAGAGCAGCAATCCATCTACCGTAGTTATTACTGTGGGCTCTGCCGCAGTCTGAAAAAGCAGTTCGGCAATCTGGGACGGCTGACGCTGAACTATGATATGACCTTTATGATCCTGCTGCTGGCAGATCTTTTTGATCCCGAGACCGGTTACCATACCGGGCGGTGTGTGGTCCATCCAGCCAAGGAGAGGACCATGGCGGAAAATGCGGTTATCGACTATGGAGCCGCCATGAATATCCTGCTGGCATATTATAATATGCTGGACGATTGGAAGGATGAAAAAAAGACTGCCGCCAAAACTGCCGCCCGCCGGCTGAAAAAATATATCCCTGCCATCGAAAAGCAGTATCCCCGCCAGGCAAAGGCGGTCCTTGCGGGAATGGACGAGCTGGGCAGGGAGGAGAATAAAGAGCCCCAAGACCTGGACACCGCCGCCAATATCTTCGGACGGCTGCTGGGACAGCTTTTCATCTATCAAAATGATTTTTGGGCAGAGGATTGCCGGAAGTTCGGCGAGGCGCTGGGGCGGTTCATCTATTGGATGGATGCCTATGAGGATCTACCCCGAGACCGCAAAAAGGGCGGCTATAACCCTATGACGCTGATCTGCGATCAGCCCGACTATAAGCAAAGAGTAGAGGAAATGATGAAGGACACCCTCGGTGAGTGCGCGCTGATCTTAGAGCGGCTGCCGCTGGTGGAGCATCTGGATATTTTGAGAAATGTACTTTATTCCGGTATCTGGAGTAAGTACGATCAACTCAATAAAGGAGAGAAAAAATGAGTCAAGATCCCTATAGCGTGCTGGGGGTCTCCCCAAGCGCTACGGATGATGAGATCAAAAAAGCATACCGCAAGCTGGCAAAGCAGTATCATCCCGATATCCATCCGGACCGGGACTTTGCAGAAAAGAAGATGGCGGAGATCAACGCCGCCTATGACCAGATCTTAAACCAGCGGCAAGGCAAGACCGCCGGCAATGGCTATGGTAGCTATCGCCAGGAACCGGGTCAGGGTTCCACTCCGGAGATGACGGCAGTTCGCCACTATCTCCATTACCGCCGATACCGGGAGGCGTTCAATGTCCTCAACCGAATCCAGGAACGGGGCGCAGAGTGGTATTTTCTTTCGGCTTATGCCCATGCAGGGGTGGGGAATCGGACCCAGGCGCTGGAATTTGCTCGCAGAGCAGTGGCGATGGAGCCGGGCAACGCCGAGTATCAGAATCTCCTTAATCAGCTGCAGTATTCCGGTATGGCTTATGAAACCTATGGGCAGGGCTTCGGCATCCCAAGGGGCGGTGGTATCAACCCCATCTGCATGGGTCTGTGCCTGGCAAAGATGTGTTGTCCTTATTGTTAAAGAAAGAAGGAGTCGTGTATGAAATTTCGTGAACGTATGGCGCGCTTTATGGCGGGACGCTATGGTGTGGACCAGCTGGGGCGGGCGCTGCTTTGGTTCTATCTGGGCTGTGCCGTTGCCGCCCTCTTTTTCGATCCCTTTTATTTTGCGGCGCTGGCGGTGGTGATCTGGATGTTCTTCCGGGTCTTTTCCAAAAATATTTATAAGCGCCAATTGGAAAACCAGAAATATCTGCGGATCACCGGTAAGGTGACCGGCTGGTTCCGGCTGCAGAAGAAAAAGTTTTCTGAGCGCAAGACCCACCGTTACCGCACCTGCCCCCATTGCAAGGCGACTCTGCGGCTGCCCAATAAAAAGGGCAGGCATACCGTATGCTGCCCCAAGTGCAGAACAGATTTTGAAATAAAGATATAAAAAGTGCCCCCTTTGGGGCACTTTTTATTTAGTCAATTCTTTCGCCTGCTTGCCGGTCAGGTGCTCGATCTCCATGGAGAAGATGCAAAGATGATTCCACATTTGCTCGATCTCGGCAGCGGCATCCTGTTTATACTGCGCCGAATATTTCTCGGCGAGCTTTTCAATGGCATGGCGCTTTTCGGCGGCATCCTCAATGAAACGGATCTTGCCGAAGGCAACGACGCTGCGGTAGCAGGTGGTAAATCGCTCCGGAATGATGCAGTCCATATCGATGACGCAGAAGGACGCTTTAGTCTCCCGGCGGATGGCATCGATCTTGTGCCCCTCCCGGGCGCTGTGAAAATAGATGCGATCCTCGTCCAGGGTATAACTGATGGGGACAGCATAGGGATAACCCTCATCGCCCAGCAGCGCTAAAACACCGGAGGTTCCTTTCTGCAAAACAGTAAAACTGTCTTTTTTAGAAAGCTGCTGCCGTTTTCTTCTCATTTCTCTGAACATTTCTTACTCCTCTCAGACAAACAGCGCGGTGGCGCCATAGGACACAAACGCAACAACGATCCCCGCAGTCACGACTCCCAGCGTGATGGCGGGGAGGGCGCGGTTCATCTTCATGTCCAGCATAGCAGCAACCAGGGCGCCGGTCCAGGCCCCGGTCCCCGGCAGGGGGATGGCGACCAGCACGAAAAGACCCCAGAACGCGCCCTTCTGGACGGCGTCGGATTTAGATTTTGCCCGATTTTCCAGCTTGTCTATAAACCGGTTGAGCCTGGGCATCTTTTGACGGATCCAGGCGAAGATGCGCTTAATAAATATAATAATGAAGGGAACGGGAACCAGATTGCCCAAAATTGCGATGGGGATAGCAATGCGCCAATCGAGACCGTGAGCAGTCGCCACCGGAATGGCACCCCGCAGCTCTAACACTGGGACCATGGAGATGAGGAAGGTCATCAGTAGCTTGCCCCAAAAGGTGTTCCATAAAAAATTCATGTTTTTTCCTCCATTTTTTAGGGGATGGGATATTACTATATCATAAGTTGGAAATAATATCAAGATTTTTCGTCGAAAACGCAAAAATAGATAGAATTGCTTGTGAGGTGGCGGAGAAAAAGAATAAACAAAATTTTTGTATGGACACCCCTTCTTTTGCAAAGAATACGAATGAAGCATGGAAAAAAATGTTCAAAATTAAAAAGAACGGGAATTTGCACACTCCGTCGTTGACATTAATTGACAACTATGCTAAAATAAAACACAATGGGAAATATGGGATATTGATAGAATATCCCTCGAAATAACAGTGGGAAAGGAGGAAAATGTATATGTCAAACGCAGCTTTGATGACCCCGGGGACCATGCCGATCATGAATGTGGTTCTACTGGGATTGGGGATCGTTTTCGTCGGTCTGATTTGTATCGTGATCCTGTGTGTGTTGATGGGAAAGGTGGTCCGCCTTTTGGAAAAGAAGGAGATGCCCGCTGTTACGGCGGTGCCAGACCTTCCTGTGGCACCCGCTGCTCCTGTAGCTGAGATCCCGAACCGTCAGGAATTGGTAGCAGCCATCTCCTGCTGCCTGGCGGAGGAACTGGGAACTGATGTTTCCGCTATTCGTATTGTCTCTTTAAAGAAAGTTTAAGAAAGGAATTTTAGAACCATGAAAATGTATAAAGTCAATGTTAACGGTACTGCTTATGAAGTGACCCTCGAGGTGATGGACGGCGTTCCTGCCGCCCCCGCAGCTGCTCCTGCAGCCGCTCCCGCTCCCGCAGCTGCTCCGGCTCCTGCCGCTGCTCCTGCTCCTGCCGCTGCCGCTCCTGCCGGCGGTGAGGCTGTCGCTGCCCCCATGCCCGGCACCATCCTGGCGGTCAATGTCCAGAACGGCGGGGCTGTTAAGAAGGGCGATGTCCTCTTTGTACTGGAAGCGATGAAGATGGAAAATGAGATCATGGCACCCTGCGATGGTACCGTTGCAGGCGTTAATACGACCAAGGGTGCCACCGTTTCTACCGGTGATGTCCTTTGTGTGCTGCAATAACCCTTATTAAATAAGGAGGATTATTGCAATGTTGGATGCAGTGACAAATTTTTTAAGCCAGACCGGCTTTGCCCTGCTGGGCGGAGACAATTGGAAATGCCTGATCATGATCGCCATTTCCTTTGTGCTGGCTTATCTGGCGATTGTCAAGCAGTATGAGCCGTTGCTCTTGCTGCCCATCGCCTTCGGCATGCTGCTGACAAACTTGCCCGGCGCTGAGATGTTCCATGAGCAGCTGTTCGCCGGCGGTCACGTCAATTGGAATTTGTTTGGCGGTGCGGACTATGTCAATTCGGCTAACTTAGTCAATGCGGATATGTATAGCATCTTGCAGACCGGTGATGTGATCCTAAACGGCAGTTATGTCTTCGGTAAAGTCACCGGGCTGACCCTGGAGACGGATGCGTTGATCAACGCCGCCGGTCAGGTGGTCACCTCTGCCGGAGAAGTGCTGAAGGAAAATGTGGACATCGTCTTTGACTTGGTAGGACTTACCGTCAGTAACGGAGATCTGTATAGTGGCACCACTCTGGTCGCCACCGGGGTGCAGACGGTTTCAGCCGGTCTGCTGGACTACCTCTACCTGGGCGTTAAGTTGGGCATCTATCCCTGCTTGATCTTCCTGGGTGTGGGCGCCATGACCGATTTCGGTCCCCTGATCGCCAATCCTAAGAGCCTGCTGCTGGGCGCTGCGGCTCAGCTGGGCATCTTTGCGACCTTTGTGGGCGCCCGTTTCTTGAACTTCACCGAAGCCCAGGCGGGCTCCATTGGCATCATTGGCGGTGCCGACGGTCCTACCGCTATCTTCGTTACTTCGAAGTTGGCTCCCGAGCTGCTCGGTCCTATTGCGGTGGCAGCGTATTCCTATATGGCGTTGGTCCCTGTGATCCAGCCGCCGATCATGAAGCTGCTGACCACCCATAAGGAGCGTATGATCCGGATGGATACTCTGCGCCCCGTCAGCAAGACCGAGAAGATCATCTTCCCCTTTGTTGTTACCGCGTTTGTGGCGCTGCTGGTGCCCTCTGCTGCTCCTCTGGTAGGCTGTCTGATGCTGGGCAACCTGTTCCGTGAGTGCGGCGTGGTGGAGCGTCTGAGCAAGACTGTCCAGAACGAGCTGATGAATATCGTCACCATCTTCCTGGGCATTACCGTCGGTGCTACCGCTACTGCCGATACCTTCCTTTCCTGGAATACCATCAAGATCATTGTGATGGGTATTGTGGCGTTTGCCATGGGTACCGCAGGCGGTCTGCTACTGGCGAAGTTCATGAACCTGTTCCTCAAGAAGAAGATCAACCCGCTGATCGGCTCTGCCGGTGTATCCGCTGTTCCGATGGCGGCGCGGGTCTCCCAGGTGGTCGGTCAGAAGGAAGATCCCGGCAACTTCCTGCTGATGCACGCGATGGGTCCCAATGTGGCAGGCGTTATCGGCTCTGCCATCGCTGCCGGTGTATTGATTGCAATGTTTGGAGGTTAATCCATGGAAAAGAAACCTTTGTTTATAACTGATACGATTCTCAGAGATGCCCATCAGTCCCAGGCAGCTACCCGGATGCGGATCGACGATATGCTCCCTGCCCTGGAAAAGCTGGACGATATTGGCTACTGGTCTCTGGAATGTTGGGGCGGCGCTACCTTTGATGTTTGTATGCGCTTCCTGAACGAAGATCCCTGGGAGCGGCTGCGCACCCTGAAAAAGCATATGCCCAAGACCAAGCTGCAGATGCTGCTGCGGGGTCAGAATATCCTGGGCTATAAGCACTATGCTGACGATGTAGTGGATAAGTTTGTTGCCAAATCCATCGAAAATGGTATCGATGTCATCCGGATCTTTGACGCACTGAACGATGTTCGTAATGTGGATCAGGCAATGAAGAGCTGTAAGAAGTACGGCGGCATCTGTGAGGCTGCCATCAGCTATACCACCAGCCCGGTTCATAACGAAGAGTATTTCGTTAAGCTGGCAAAGACCTTAGAGGATATGGGGGCAGATGTCATCTGCATCAAGGATATGGCAAACCTGCTGCTGCCCATGGACGCTTATAGCCTGGTCAAAAAGCTGAAGGACGCCGTCAAGGTACCCATCCATCTGCATACCCATAATACCACCGGTACCGGTGATATGACCAATCTGATGGCAACCTGGGCGGGCGTCGATATCGTCGACTGTGCCCTGTCGCCCATGGCAAATGGTACCGCTCAGCCCTCCACCGAGGCAATGGTCGCCACCCTGCAGGGAACCGATCGGGATACCGGTCTGGATCTTAATAAGCTCAGCGATATCGCTACCCACTTCCGCGGCGTCGCCGATAAGATGAAGGCGGAAGGGATCCTGGATCCCAAGGTGCTGAATGTGGATGCCAAGACTCTGCTGTACCAGGTTCCCGGCGGTATGCTGTCCAACCTGATCTCTCAGCTGAAGCAGGCAGGCGCAGAGGATAAGTATTATGAAGCATTGGCGGAGATCCCCCGGGTCCGTAAGGACTTCGGTTACCCCCCGCTGGTCACGCCTACCAGCCAGATCGTCGGTACCCAGGCAGTCATGAATGTGGTGCTGGGCGAGCGTTATAAGATGGTGGGTAAAGAATCCAAAGGCTTGCTTAAGGGTGAGTACGGTCAGGTCCCCGGCGAGGTCAATGAAGAGGTTCGGAAAAAGGCGATCGGTGATGAAGAGGTCATCACCTGCCGTCCTGCTGATCTCCTGGAGCCTGAGCTGGAGAAGTATCGCGCTGAAGCAGGCGACCTGGCGCGTTGCGAGGAGGATGTCCTCAGCTATGCGCTGTTCCCCCAGGTGGCGTCCAAGTTCCTGGAGGAGCGTAATAACCCTAAGCCCGCTGTAGAGGAAAACGTTGTGCGTGAACTCTATGTGGAGGATCTGGGTCGATAAAGACTGTTTTTGCCCCTTTGCCGGAGCCGGCAAAGGGGCATTTTGTTCAAAACCCTGTCAACATCCTGTGGACAGATTGTTCAAAAAATATAAGCTGAAAAAAGTTCAAAATTCTTTGAAAAAAAGTGTTGACAAATAGGGATGTAAATGTTATTATATTCAAGCACTCTCGCTGAGGGCATGTAAAAGTGAGCCCAAAAAGAGAGAAAGCAGCGGACTTTGAAAATTAAACAGCATCATAAAGAAGGACCCGTTAATTGTTAAAGTCCATATCTTCAAAGGAGATATGGCGAAAGCGATTAACAAAACTTAAAGCCAGAATTTTGAGATTTGTTATGAGCTGGATTCAAAATGATTTAAATTTTTTTAGAGAGTTTGATCCTGGCTCAGGACGAACGCTGGCGGCGTGCCTAACACATGCAAGTCGAACGGAGTGCCTCGTTAGATTTCTTCGGAATGACGATGGGGTTACTTAGTGGCGGACGGGTGAGTAACGCGTGAG
>JAZREO010000118.1:0-5910 GCA_045660845.1 Eubacteriales bacterium | reverse complement strand
GAAATTAAATCTGTGAGCGATCTGAAGGGCAAAAAGGTCTCCATCGGTGCTCCCGGTTCCGGCGTATACTTCAATGCCATGGACGTTCTTGCTGCTGCAGGGCTTTCTGAAAACGATATCAAGCCCCAGTATCAGAACTTTGACGAAAGCGCAGATGCTTTGAAGGACGGCAAGATCAACGCCGCTTTCATCGTTGCAGGCGCTCCCACCCCTGCTATTACAGAGCTGAGCATGACCAACGCAAATGTACGCATCGTTCCCATCGACGGTGCTATTGCCGAAAAGCTGATGAAGGACAATACATTCTATTCTGTTTATAAGATTCCTGCAGGGACTTATAAGAATCAGACTGAGGAAATCGCAACCGTTACGGTTAAGGCAACCCTGATTGTAAACGCCGATGCCAGTGAGGACGATGTTTACAAACTGACCGCTGCTATCTTTGATAATATGGAAGCCATTACAAAAGAGCATGCAAAGGGTGCAGAATTAAGCCTTGAGAATGCGACTGAAGGTCTGACTGTTCCTTTCCATGCAGGCGCTGCAAAATATTTCGCAGAAAAAGAAATCAAAGTGGCAGTTGAATAAAGAACTGGAAGGTTGATTTTCTAAAGTTTAATAGCTGCGACTATTTAAGTCGCAGCTATTTTAATATTCTTACAGAAAGGCAGGGAGATTGTTGCTATTCTCAAAAAAGAAGGCATCTAATACCGAAGGTCCGATGGATTTAGATGCTGTCATGAAAAAATTTGACCGGGAATCCAACACCCGTATTTGGGAAGGAAAAGCCAAGACAGTAATCAACTGTATCCTCGCGGTTTTTGCCTTGTTTTGTGTTTATGTCACCTTTTTTGCCACCTGGCTTGATGCCATAAGACTTTCGAGCTTTGTGGGGTGCATTGTATTGATCGGGTATTTAATGTATCCCGCAAAAAAAGGCACCCAGAGGGTGAATTATATTCCCTGGTATGACATTATTTTGATGGTCGCAGGTTCCGCATCGTTCTTTTACTATACCTTTGATGCAATGACCATTATCCAGCAGGGAAATAAATTCGAATTGTATCAAATTATAATCGGCGTTATCGGGCTCCTTTGTCTTTTAGAGCTGTGCCGCCGTTGTGTGGGAATCCCCATCATTGTTGTTGCGGTAGCGTTTATTGTTTACGCAATTGGATGGGGACTTACCAATGCGGATATGTGGCGCCGGGTCGAAGGTCTGGTAGGGAAGCTGTTTTATACTACCACTTCAGGCATTTTGTCCACGCCGATCAACACCTGCTCCAAATATATTGCAATATTTATCATTTTCGGCGCCTTCCTTGAGAGAACAGGGATTGCAGACTTCTTTATAAAGATCTCCAACTCAGTCGTTGGTGGTTTTTCGGGTGGACCTGCAAAGGTTGCCGTAGTGGCAAGTGCGCTGGAAGGGATGGTTTCCGGCTCTTCCGTTGCGAACACTGTTGGCTCCGGTTCTGTCACCATTCCGCTGATGAAGAGGACGGGCTATAAACCTGAATTTGCCGCCGCTGCGGAAGCATCGGCTTCTACGGGCGGACAGATCATGCCGCCTATTATGGGCGCCGCTGCATTCTTGATGGCTGAAAATATTGGTGTATCGTATAGTAATATTGTTGTACGCGCCATTTTGCCGGCTTGCCTTTACTTCATGGGCGTTTTCATTGCCGTTCATCTTGAGGCAAAAAAAGAAGGGCTCAGAGGTCTTTCCAAGGAAGAATTGCCGAGATTCTTACCGCTTTTAAAGCAGGCTTATTTATTGCTGCCGCTTATTATATTGATCGCCCTTGTGGGCTCCGGCTCCAGATCCATTGCTTATGCGGCTGCCATTGCGATCATCGCAACGATTATCGTTGGCTTATTCAATAAAGAAAACCGCATTACCCCCAAGCGGATCTGGGAAGCGCTCGCAGCAGGCGGTCAGGGCATGATCACGGTTGCGGTTGCTTGCGGTGTGGCAGGCATTATTGCAGGAACAATTACCATGACCGGTCTTGCCACTATGCTGATCAACGGCATTTTAGCACTGGCGGGTGATAAGGTGATCATCGCGCTGTTCTTAACCATGCTGACTTGTATTGTTTTAGGTATGGGCGTTCCTACTACGGCAAACTACTGTATTATGGCTGCGACCTGTGCTCCTATTCTTATAAAAATGGGGGTACCGGACCTGGCGGCGCACTTCTTTGTGTTCTATTTCGGCATCGTGGCTGACTTAACACCCCCGGTAGCTTTAGCGGCTTATGCAGGCGCAGCTATTGGGCAAGCAAACCCCATGAAGACGGCATTCACAGCTACGAAATTGGCGATCGGTGCATTCATCGTGCCTTATGTATTCGCACTGAACCCCGCCATGCTGTTTATTGATACAACCGCATGGGAAGTTATTTTGATTTGTATCACTTCGTGTGTGGGCATCTTTGCGGTATCGGCTTCGCTGGAAGGCTATTTCCTGCATCATATGTCCTGGTATGAGCGGATCATCAGTGCGCTGGGTGGCTTGCTGCTGATCTATCCTGGACTTGCAACCGATACAATAGGAATTGCTTTGGTGGGCATTGTACTGGGAGTTCAGTTTATAACAAGAAAGAAAACGGCTGGTTTAATTGCTTAATGGAAAACAACATTGCTGTCCCGCTCGGACAGCAATGGTGTTTTTTATATTTTCAGTTGCTTTAATGGTAAAACCATGCTAAAATAATAGCATCTATTTAAAAGGAAGAAAAAGATGGAAAATAATTTGATGTTCAAAGACCTTGGTCTTTCAGAAGAAATGCTCAAGGTACTGGAAAATAAAGGCTACGCTTATCCTACAACTGTGCAGAAGCTGGCGATCCCTCAATTTATGGCATGGAAGGACGTGGTGGTCAAGGCGCCTACCGGCACCGGCAAGACCTTTGCCTTCGGCATTCCGATGATCGAGCATATCGACGCAGAAAACCCTGAGATCCAGGGCTTGATCTTGGCGCCTACCCGGGAGTTGGCGATGCAGATCGGAGAGGAACTTAGGGGGTTGCTGACCTATTATAAAGGCATCCGGGTGGCGGTGCTCTACGGCGGCGCCGGTCTGGAAGGGCAGGCGCGTCAGCTGGAGAAAAAGCCTCAGATCGTCGTCGCGACGCCCGGTCGCTTGATGGATCACCATAAGCGCCGTAATCTGCGGTTCGATCATATCCAGACGGTGGTTCTGGATGAGGCGGACCGGATGCTGGACATGGGCTTTTATAAGGACGTGACCCGCATTGTGGATCTGGTAAAGAATCGCCGTAATCTGGGACTCTTTTCCGCCACCATCAGCCAGGAGGTGATGAATGTTTCCTGGAAATATCAGCGGGATGAGGTGGAGATCACGGTGGAACCCAAGCAGGAGGACCGCCCGGATATCGATCAGTATTCCGTCACAGTTCCGCCCTTTAAGAAGACGGAATCTGCGATCATCATGATCAAGGAAGGTCCCTTTGAGCGGGTGATTGTCTTTTGCAATACCAAGGCGATGTGCCAACGGTTGAGCGATGATCTTCGCAAGGCGGGGGTGGATTGCGATTGTCTGCATGGGGATATTCCCCAAAGTAAACGGGAGCGGACCATGCAGCGGTATCGGGATGGGCTATTCCCGGTTCTGGTGGCGACGGATGTGGCGTCCAGGGGCATCGATGTGGATGATGTGGACTGCGTGCTGAACTATGATATTCCCGAGGAGCTGGAATACTATATTCACCGGATCGGGCGTACCGGTCGGGCGAGAAAAAAAGGCGTGGTATTCTCCATGATCAATAACTTTGCGGAGAAGATCAAGCTGGAAGAGATCGTAAAATACACCAAATATGAAATGAAAGCACTTGCCTTGGGAGAGGATGGCGTCCTGACGGAAGCTGCCAATAATGTGTAAGAGAATCGGCAAGAGGGAATTCAATGAAATTAACAAACGAACAAATTAAGGAACTGGCGACCGGAGCAGTACGATTTGAAGAAAAAGATGAGGTACTGCACCTGTTTCGTTTCACCCAGGAGCAGCAAGAACTATATCGAGGACGAGGGGAAGGACATCGGTATCGGAACACCTTTTCTACCGCGGGGATACGACTGGTTTTTCGGACAGATAGTCGCACCTTATATCTGAAGGTACAGGTTGACCCCGGGTGCAGCCGGAAATATTTTTCTTTTGACATCTTTGCAGACGGAAGGTCGTTGGGTCATATGGATAATTTCTCCGACGCGGCGCTTCCCCGCAACTATACCGGCACAGATCTTATTCAAGGAGAAAAAGAGGGCGCATTTGAACTGGGGGAAGGGATCAAGATAGTAACGGTCTATCTTCCTTGGTCTGCGGTTGCATCCATTAAGGCGCTGGAGTTGGAGGATGGCGCTTTCTATGAGGCGGTCAAGCCCCGGAAGAAACTCTTGGCATTTGGCGACTCTATTACCCAAGGTTATGACGCACTTCGTCCTTCTAATCGCTATGTGGCAAGAATTGCAGATCTTTTGGGTGCAGAGGAATTCAATAAGGGAATCGGCGGAGAGGTCTTTTTTCCGGAACTTGCTGCTGAGAGGGATTCCCTCCAGCCGGACTACATTACAGTTGCCTACGGTACCAACGACTGGGGCAAGAAGGATGCGGATACCTTTTTGAAAGATTGCCGGGCTTTTTATAGAAACTTAAGCTGTAATTATCCGGGGGTACGCATCTTTGCTATCACGCCCATCTGGCGGGCAGCAATGGATGAGATTCGAATGGTGGGGAAATTTGAAGATCTTGAGCAGTTGATTCGTAAAGCGGTAGAGGGTCTTGAAAATGTAACGGTTCTCACCGGCTTTGACTTTGTTCCCAAGAACGAGGACTACTTTGCAGATCTGCGGTTGCATCCCAATGATGAGGGCTTTGCTCACTACGCCCAAAATCTCTATGCTGCAATGAAGAAGGAAATTGGGAAATGATGAATTTTACTGAAATTGCTATAACCCGGCAGTCCTGCCGGAGTTACGACAGCACCCGACCGGTGGAGCAGGAAAAACTGAATGCTATTTTAGAGGCGGGTCGGCTGGCACCATCTGCCTGCAACGGTCAGCCCTACCGCATCACCGTTTGCACTGATAAAGCTGCAGAGGAGGTGGCGAAAGCCACCATGGGCATGGGGATGAATAAATTTGCGGCGCAGGCACCAGTCATGCTGGTGCTCTCGGAGGAGCCCTATGTCCGTTCAGCGGCGGTAGGCGCCAAGTTAAAGAAAAACGACTACCGATCCATCGATATTGGTATCGTAACCGCTTATCTTACCGCTGAAGCGACGGCGCAGGGCTTAGAAACCTGCATCTTAGGCTGGTTGGACGATAAAAGGATCCGCACCGTTTGCGGACTGACCCAGCCGGTGCGGCTGGTCATTACCATGGGCTATGCCAAAGAGGGCGACCCCCGGCGGACGAAAAAAAGAAAATCCATGGAAGAGCTTTGTATATTCAAAAATGTACCGGATGAATAAGGGAAGGTGGCACCTGGAAATTCTCGTGAAGTAAAAAAATAACGGCTGCATCGCAGCCGTTATTTTTTTATTCTGTTTGATCCTCGCCGTAGAGAATTCCGTCATAAACAAAATCTCTTAAGTGCTGATTGCCCGGCTCTTCATTATAAGTCAGGTACCAGACACCGCCGATCATCTTGCCGCCGTAGCCGCCTGCCTGATCGACTTCCAGAGGGAAGACCGCATTGCGGATCTTATAACCGGAGATCACTGCTTTGATGCCGATACCGGTCACATCACCGCTGGACAGCGTGGTCTGAACCAGCGCCAGCAGTTCCTTGACAATGCTCGGATACTCTAAGACACTCTTATTCCGCATTTTTCCATAGCAGGCATTGAGGACGATCTCGTGCATTTCGGACCGTGCCGCCGTCCC
>JAZREO010000117.1:0-2632 GCA_045660845.1 Eubacteriales bacterium | reverse complement strand
GTGGGAAACACCCTGCGAACCAGCGTCTATGCACAGGTCTGCTGGGCGATCATGGAGCTGGGGCTATCAAGCAAATTTCGCTGCACGATTACACCGATGGAGTGCATCTATAAAAAGACCGGGCAGAAGATCATGTTCTTTGGCATGGACGATCCGGGTAAGGTGAAGTCCATAAAGGTGCCTTTCGGATATATCGGCATTGCCTGGTTTGAGGAGTTGGATCAATTCAGCGGACCCGAAGAGATTCGTAATGTAGAGCAGTCTGTCTTTCGTGGCGGACAGTTTTCTTTGACCTTAAAGAGTTTCAACCCGCCGGCAATGTCCCGAAACTGGGCGAACCGATACGCGCTGGAGCATAAACCCGGAAAGCGGGTACATCATTCCACATATTTAGAGGCTCCGCCCGAGTGGCTGGGGCCTCGCTTTTTGGCAGATGCCGAGCACCTGGAGAGAACCAATCCCACCGCATACCGGCATGAATATCTTGGCGAGGTTGTCGGATGCGGTACCCAAGTGTTTGACAACCTAAGGATCGAAGATATCACCGATGAGCAGATCATTAGTTTTGATCGTTTTCTGAACGGCGTGGACTGGGGTTGGTACCCAGATCCCTTTGCCTTTAATCGTATGCACTATGATGCAGCACGGCGAACGCTTTATATCTTTGATGAGATCCGTGTGAACAAGATGCGAAACGAGGAAACGGCGAAATTGGTAAAGGCAAAGATCCAGCCGGAGGAAATCGTAATCGCCGACAGTGCGGAGAACAAGAGCGTCAGCGATTATAAATCATTTGGCATTCGATGCCGTGAGGCGGAGAAGGGTGCCGGAAGTGTTCGGTACAGCATGAAATGGCTGCAATCTTTGGATGCCATTGTCATTGATCCGGAGCGTTGCCCCCATACTGCCAAGGAATTCGGTGAATATGAGTATGAGCGTGATAAAAAGACCGGAGAGATCATCGACGACTACCCCGATGTGGCGAACCATCATATTGATGCTACCCGCTATGCCACAAACAGCATATGGAAGAGGAGAGGGCAATGAGTAGATTTAAAAAGTGGTTGTTGGAGCGGTTTTTACCAGAGTATTGCCGGGAGGAAATGCTTGCGTTAAACCAACGACTGAACGACGAGTTAAGAGCGGCTCATCAAGAGATTGAGTCGTTGGAAGCATATATCGATGGCATGCACACGGCGCTGAGAGCCGGGCGAAAGATTATCATAAGGAACGGAGGAGTAGCCGGTGGGGATTGTGAGCGCACTTCAAAACAGCAATAAGGCAAGAAGTATCGAAACAGTTTTTAGAATGAAGGATATCACCAGTCAAGAGATGCGCGAAGCCATCAAGGCTTGGTTTTCTCTTTATTTCGAGGGCGGGGTGCCGGAAGACGAGGACGACTGCCAACGGTTGCCGGTGCAGATCGTCAGTAAACTTTATAAAACGGTATTCTCAGAGTACACCGCTTCTTTAACAGGAGGGGCAAAAGCCTTTCTTGATCCCATTAACGAGCGAGTTTCTGCAGTAAAAAAACGGGCGATGCAGCTGGCGTTGGTTGGCGGAGAATGTTTTATTAAGCCGGTGATTTCTGGGAAGTCTTTCGATTTTGTGCTTGTTCGTCGTGATGAGTTTACGCCGTTTGCGCGAGACATTCATGGAAAGATCACTGATGTGGGTTCTACAGAAACTACGGTCATCGGCAGAAAGTATTATACTCTTTGCGAGCGCCGCAGAGTAGATACAGATGGGACGCTGATAATTGAAAATAAACTCTATATGTCAGATGATCCTGGCACTCTCGGTGTGGCGGTCCCGCTGAAAGCGTTGGACGCCTATGCGAATTTAGAGCCAGTAACCATGTTACCCGGCATTTGTAATCTTGGCATGGTGCAGATCAAGACCCCACAGGAAAACACCGTAGACGGCACCTGCGACGGAGTAGCGGTTTATGCCCCAGCGGTAGGCTTGATTAAAAACATCAATCGCAACGAGCGTCAGATGGATATAGAGTTTGAAAACGGCGGTTCTCGAATCATCGCTAGTGCCGATATGTTGGCGACGGATAAAAGAGGTCGCCGAAATTTCAGCGACAGCGTTTTTGTTGCGGTGGACGATGACCCGGAGGCGGTTGGCGTTACGGTTTATAATCCAACCCTGCGCGAGGCATCCTTCCTGGCACGAAAGCAGGAATATCTGCGGAATTGCGAGAGTTTGATGGGTTTAAAGCGGGGCATCCTTTCTGAGGTGGAAACCGCCGAGCGGACCGCAAGAGCCATTACATCTTCGGAGGGCGATTATAATCTCACTATCTTGGACTTCCAGGGAATGTGGGAGATGGCGTTGCGAGAACTGCTTGATACTTGCGTCCGATTAGGTAATGCATTAGGCTTTATTTCGTCTTCCGCTTTCGATCCGCTTAAAGATGTTTCGGTGGACTGGGGCGACGGTGTTCTTTATAATCGGGATAAAGTATGGAATGAATTGGTAAGCATGGTCCATAGCGGATTGCTCAAGCCGGAGATCGCCGTTGCTTGGTATTTCGATATGCCCTATGAAAATGAAAAGGATCTTCAGAAGGTCAGGGACAAGTATATGCCGCTGATCGAACAACTTGAAGAAGAACAATAATGCT
>JAZREO010000116.1:0-5093 GCA_045660845.1 Eubacteriales bacterium | reverse complement strand
AGCCAGAATACCAGCATTGGTATGGACTACGCTGCCAAGAAGGATCACTTTGAGTTCTGCGTAAAGAATACCTATTTCGGTGTTCAGATGAACGAATGGGATATGATCACCGGCGATAATAAGACCGTCCGCCAGCAGTGGAATAAGGCCTTTAGAAATCCTCAGTACAATGTAACGACTGAGGCAAACGCCATGAAGAATATTATTGAGCAGGCGATCAAGGATTGCTTGATCTACGGCGCATAATCACGGAGTTCAAAAACCTCTCTCCTTCGGGAGAGAGGTTTTTTGCTGCCGTTAATATTAACAAAACCCATAGGATCAAATTATGGAAAATCAACAAACTCGTAAACTTTCAACCAACATTTAAATAAATCTCTTGCATCTTATTCTATTATTATATATAATACTAAATAGAATAGAAGGGTAAGTCCCCTGTTGAGATGGAGGTAACCGAATGAGAGCCTTAAAAAGTTTACTGGCTGCGGTTCTGGCGGTCGTAATGATCGTTAGCCTGAGCGTTTCTGCCTTCGCTGCATATGAGGAAATTACATATGATGATGTCAGCGAAATGTATGGTACCACGCTCGCCGGTGTTAATACACTTTATATTAAGTTTGTCGATAAGCTGGGCATCATCCCCAGTCTGACGGACGGCAGTTTTAATCCTACCGCGATGATCACCCGCGCAGATGCGCTGAAGATCGCATATCGGATGCTTCATTATGATTACGATGAATTGGCGGACTACGCCTCTACCAATACTGATTTCGACGAAGCGAACGGCGGTGATATCAACGACGTTCATACCCTCAAGCCCTATATCGCATGGGCGCAGGATTATCAGCTGATCAATTCTGAGTATGTGCCTGATAGCAAGTTTGAGCCCACTGCAAATATCACCGGCGAGGAGTTCATTACCCTGATTGCTAAGGTGCTCAGCATTGCGGACGGTACCAGCACCGCGGAAGATTATGAGACCGCGCTGGAGGTCGTCTTGATGGATTCGGAGCTGAATGTCTCCAGTGAGAGCGTCAATCGTGAGCAGGCGGCTGTGGTCGTTGCCCGCGCAATGCTCTTTGACGTGGAGTATGGCGATATCAGCGAGGAAATGTTCATCTACTTCAGCGACTATAATTTAAACTGCCTGGCGACCAAGGTCTACGGTTGTATGAACACCGAGTTGATCATTCGCGCCACCAAGCAGAGACCCATGGATTACGAAAATGTCATCAGCGATGTGCTGTTTTCCAATGGGGTGCAGCTGGATATCGGGGCAGACATGAGCTCCTATGTTGGCTGGCCTTTGGAGATCATCTTTATGGATAAGGACGGATCCGGCACTCTCACCCAAGAGGAGGAGATCATTACCTACCAGTTTGTCTCTCCCTGGGTCGATGAGACCACTCTCTCCGCACTGACCATTGAGTCCTATGCCGCCATCAAGGGAACCGCTGCGGACACAAGTACCTTCAAGCTGCAGACCAATTCTCTGCTCTATCTCAACGATCACCTCTGGCCTGCAGATCATATCTATGATCTGACCTCCCTGGTGGATTATATCGAGTTCGCTCCCAATACCACCAATAAGCCGGCGACGACCATTCTCAACCGTCCCAACCTGAAGTTCACCTTTATGCGTTATAGCTCTGCTGAGAATGCGGGCGTTGTCTTTGCCAGCGAGTGGATCCCCGGCAAGATCATGACCATCACAGATGATTATATCTCTGTATACAGTTATTATGACAATGTAACTCATATCTTTGAGGATAACTACGTTGAGATGACCAGCCTGGCGAATCCCTCCTCCGGCGACTATGTCAACTACTATATCGCCGGTGATAAGCTGTATCTCACCGCCGGCACTACCGCCTACCTGGAGGAATACAATACCGTCACATCGGAGACCGATGGCGAAGTCCTCTCCGTTCCCGCAGAGGATAATGGCATGACGGTTACTTATAAGAAGCACCTCTTCTATAACACCGCAAGCAAGACCCCTGCCAACCTGTCCGGTCCTGTGATCGCGATCTTGGATGAAACCAGAGAGACCTACCTGGCGCTGGAGGAAGCCAAGGCGACCAAAGAAGTCGCTGTCGAGATCAGCTCCGCCAATGTCAATGCGGAGGATGATACCTACGCCGATATTGAGGCGACTACTCTGGCGGGCGAGGATGTCAAGCTGAAGGTGAAGATTGATAATATCAGCACCATTACCGGTGTGATCGATCAAGGTGATTTCTATACCTACTATGAAACAGAGGGTGGCGACATTATCATGAACGCCATCGATCCCGTCACTATGAACGTCATCGAGACGGAGGATTACTTCATCACTAAGGGTGGTCAGAAGTACCTCAAGACCGAGAGCTTCGATACTGATAACGACGCTTTCTATAACGGCACCGCTACTCTGCTGATCGACAAGTTCGACGGCGTGTGGGGCGTCAGAGCAGCATAACCACGACGCAAAAGTGCGGAAGACTTTGTCTTCCGCACTTTTTATATTGGACAACATTTTTGAGATCTTAGAAACCAATGCTCCTTCTGTTTGGAAGGGGCATTTTTTGTTTTGTCGCATAGGATGAATGGGAAACTTTTCCCAATCATTGAAAAGGAGCGAATAGACCATTGAATATTTATAGACCTTCCGAATGTGACTGCCGCGAGAAGCATGAATGTGATAAGAATTGCGTTTGCTGCTGCCCGCAGGGCGCTACCGGACCCCGCGGCGCAACCGGTCCTACCGGTCCCCAGGGGATCCAGGGTGTCCAGGGAGTAGAGGGTCCTCGCGGTGCAACCGGCCTCACTGGTCCCACAGGACCTACCGGCGCTACCGGCGCAACTGGCACAAACGGAATCACCGGGCCTACCGGCGTGACCGGTCCCACTGGCCCTACCGGCGCAACCGGTGCAAATGGTGTCACCGGATCGACCGGAGCCACCGGCGCCACCGGACCCACCGGTGCCACGGGCATCGCGGGACCTATCGGTCCTACCGGCCCTACCGGTGCGAATGGAATTACAGGCCCTACCGGCGCCACCGGACCGACTGGTCCTATCGGTGCTACCGGCGCCACAGGCGCCAACGGTATTACCGGTCCCACAGGTGCGACTGGACCCACTGGTCCAACTGGTCCAACCGGCGCTACCGGCGCCACAGGCGCCAACGGTATTACCGGTCCCACAGGTGCGACTGGTCCCACTGGCGCTACCGGTTCTACCGGTGCTACCGGACCCATCGGTCCCACTGGCGCTACCGGTCCTACCGGTGCCACCGGACCGGATTTCAGTACCGCTGTGTTGAGCGCTGTTGATCCTACCACCCAGGAGACCTCCGCTGGTGGCGCTTTGACCTTTGCCACCACGCCGTTGGTCCATGGTTCCGCCATTGCCCATGTGAATGGCGCTGCTGAAGTGACCATCCATGAAACGGGTGTGTATTTTGCTATCTTCCGTGGTGCGGTAGAGCCGGAGGATTGCCGCGCAGCCAACACCACACTCACCGTCCGTTTGCTGCTCAACGGCACTCCCATTCCCGGTGCAGTTGCTCATCATTCCTTCCCGGATAGCCGGGATTTCTCCGGCGTCACCATCCATGCCCCCTTCCGGGTGGATGCTGTGCCCGCCACTCTGACCGTCGTTGCCGATACGGAAGACTTCCATCTGACCAATAGCAGCCTGACCGTCTTTCGGCTGACCGATTCCATCGTCTGATAAGATCAGGCGGTGATATCATATAAAGCTGCCGCCCCGCGAAAGCGGGGCGGCACAATTGCAAAAGGAGCAAAATATGGCAACAGTCAGTCTTTGTATGATCGTGAAAAACGAGGAGGATGTGCTGGCGCGCTGCTTGCGTTCTGCGGCACCGGCGGTGGATGAGATCATCATTGTGGATACCGGCAGTACCGATAGCACCAAGGAGATCGCCCGGCAGTTTACAGATCGGGTATATGATTTTGACTGGATCGATGATTTTTCTGCCGCTCGCAACTTTTCCTTTTCTAAAGCCCTCATGGACTACTGTATGTGGTTGGATGCCGACGATATCCTAACGGAGTCGGATTGCCTCGCTCTAATGGCGTTAAAAGCCGATCTGACCTGCGATGTGGTGATGATGAGGTATCATACTGCTTTCGATGAGAAAGGCGCTCCAGCCTTTTCCTATTACCGGGAGCGACTGCTCCGTCGGACAGCAAACTTCCGCTGGGAGGGCGCGGTCCATGAAGCCATCACTCCTAAGGGACAGGTGTTGTATAGCGAGATCGGCGTCACCCACCGAAAAGAAAAGACCGCCGACCCTCACCGCAACCTGCGGATCTATGAAAAGGAGCTTGCCGCCGGAAAGACCCTCTCGCCCCGGGATCAGTTTTATTATGCCCGGGAGCTGACCTATCATGGTCGTGACCGGGATGCTGTTGCTCTGCTGGAGCAGCTGCTGCAAAGGGGGGAGGGGTGGCTGGAAAATCGGTTGGAGGCATGCCGTCTGCTGTCGGAATGTTGGCGACGGCTGGGTGAGGAACAGCGATCTGTTTCTGCTCTGCTCCATGGCTTTTCTCTTGCCGCACCCCGGGCGGAGCTTTGCTGCGATCTTGGAGACCGGTTCCTTGCAAAAGGGGACTATTCTGCCGCTGTTTTCTGGTATGAAGCGGCCCTCAGTTGTCCCCGCCGGGATGAACTGGGCGGCTTTATCCTGCCGGACCGCTATGGGGTCTATCCGGCACTGCAGCTTTGCGTCTGCTACTGGCAGAGGGGGGAGGAGGAGCAGGCAATCGCCTGGAACGAAAAGGCGGCAGCCTTTGATCCCGGTCACCCGGCGGTGGCGCACAACCGCCAATTTTTTGCGCAAAAAAACCGCCCTTTATAGGGCGGTTATATTTATGCTTCAATGGTTTCGTCGTCCTCGGTGAAATCATTTTCAAAGGCCAGGTTAGTAGGGGCGATCAACGCTCTCTTTTTTGCGATGTGCTTCAGCACCAAAATGGTGGGGGTGACTGCTGCGGCAACGCACAAAAGAACGGATACCAGGATAATGATTTGATTTTTTTTCATGGTTTTAGAACCCCTTTCTTTTCAACTATTTATAGTTTAAC
>JAZREO010000115.1:0-49597 GCA_045660845.1 Eubacteriales bacterium | reverse complement strand
TCTCATTCTTTATACTTTAAAAGGTCGGGCGTCCACCCATGAAGTACCTTTACCATGGCGGCAGATTCCCTTTTTGCGCCTGCAAGATCGTGCTCTAAGTAGTTGCCGCACTCGATGGACGTGGTGCCGGGGATCTCTCCCTCAAAATCTGCGATAAACGCCATCGACTCCTGCACCAGGCGAATGGCTTCCGTCTGGGATACCGCATCCCGCACCAAAAGGTAAAAACCGGTGCGGCAGCCCATGGGTCCCACATAGAGGATCTCCGCCGCCCATTTTGTATTGCGGGCATAGGTGGCAAAAAGATGCTCAATGGTATGCATGGCACCGTTATCCAGGTACTCCCCGCCATTAGGCTTCTTCATCCGGATATCATAGGTCACCGCATCGCCGTCGATGCGGGAAAGGTACATTCCCGGATCTAAAATATCATGGTTGACCGTAAAACTTGCGATTTTTTTCAAAACTATTTCCTCTTATTTCTTCAATCGTTTTTCCAGGATCTTGACCACCTGGTAGATGGCGGTCGCGGCAATGGCATTGGCCAAAAATTCAATAATGAAGTTCGGCGCGATCATCACGCAGACCATACCGAAGAAGCCGACCATGCTCGTACCCTCGGCAACAACACCGAAACCACCGTTAGGGTTGCTAATAAAATAATCCACCAGCAGCGCACATCCGCCCACAAAGATACCGGTATTGATGATGGGAGTCGCAACAGAGGCAACTACAATACCTACATGGCGGTTTTTCTTTGCGATCCAACGGTAGAACCAACCGGCGGCAAAGCCTGCCATACCGGTCTTACCCAAGCAGATCAAAATCGCCATGATCCAGGAATAATTCATGATTCCCAATGCCATGGGCGTAAAAAGTGTCATCACACCGCAGGCAAGACCTAAAATCAGACCGCCCACGGGTCCCAGCAATGCCGCTCCTACCACAATGGGGATCAGCGTCAGGTTGATACCCGCTACCACCGGGATGAAATTCCCGATATACTGCAGCACGACCACCACCGCAAGCAATAGTCCCAGCTGCGCTAAGTACACAGTTCTTGCCCGTCTTTTGCTTCTATCCATCTTCTTTTCTCCTTTCGGGACTTTACCCGATGCTGACGCTCCGCCCTCTAACGGATGCATCGCAGTTCAAATTCTTTATGCTACGCCAAAGGCTAACATACTTTTTTCTTGCGGGTATTTTCATAGATCACCCGCAGACCCTTGAGGGTCAAAAAGGGCTCTGCCTGCATTCTCTGACTGCAAAGAGGAAGGATCAGATTGCAAAGCCCGCCGGTGGCGATGACCGCCGCATCCGCCATGCCCTGCTCCTCTTTAAATTTCTCGATAAAGCCGTCGATGGCAAAGGCATGACCCTGCAAAACGCCGGTTGAAATGCACGCGGCGGTATTTTTGCCGATCACCTTTTTCGGCGGCTCCAGCGTCACAATGGGCAGCTGGGCAGTGGAAGAACGCAGTCCCGCCAGCGAGGAGGAGATCCCCGGCAGGATCACCCCACCGATCAGCTCCTTTTGATCGTTGACCGCAAAGACCGTCGTTGCCGTCCCGATATCCACAATGATTGCAGGGACACCCTGCCGCATGGCCGCGGCGGCGTTTGCGATGATATCCGCACCCACCTCTGCTGGGACATCGGTGCGGATGGAAAAGCCGGTCTTGACCCCGGCGCCCACCGTCAGCACCTGGCAGGGGTGGATCAACTGCAGCGCCTGCTCAATGGTATGGGTCAAGGGCGGCACCACTGAGGAGATAGCGCAATCGGTGATCTCCTCCGGCTCCACTCCCCGCATCCGCAGCACCTGACGAAGGGTCTCTGCATATTCATCGGCGGAACGTTGCTCCCCCGCCGCAAAGCGCATGGAAAAGACAGGCTCCGCTTCCTCCCGGAACCCGCCGACGGTAATGCTCGAATTGCCGATATCCACAGCCAACAGCATAGCCACACCCCCAAGGCACATGATTTCTTATCAAATATTTTATCACACTATCATACATAAAGCAACTAAATAAAAGAAAGCAGGTCTGCTCATTTAAAGCCTCTTGCATTAGTTCTTATTACTTCAGCAGTTCTTCTATCTCATATTTTTTTGCCAATCCGGGCTGGCACGCAGTGGCACCACCGGCGGAGGAGCCTAATTTCAAGGCGTATTCATACCCTCCGCCGATCCCGGCTAAAAAGCCGGCGACCATGGAATCTCCGGCACCGACGGTATTGACCGGCTTGCCGCCGAGAGCGGACATTTCATGAACCTTACCATTCTCATCCAGCAGCAGGGCGCCGTCCTTTCCCCGGGAGACCAAGACATTTTGCGCCCCCTTTTTCTGCAGCGCCCTTGCCGCATCGGCAAGTTCTCCGGACCCATGCAAGGAGCGCCCTACCAATTCCTCCAACTCCCGATGATTTGGCTTGATGAGGAAGGGATGATAGGGCAATACTTCCAGCAACAGTGCTCCGGCGGCGTCCACCACCAGGCGGATCTCTCTGCCCTGCAAGCGCTCTGCGATCTGCTCATAAATATCGGCGGGAACGGTGGCAGGGATACTCCCCGCCAGCACCAGGGTATCCCCCGCCTTTAAAGCGTCCAGCTTTTCCATCAGGGCGGCAAGCGACGCCGAGTCGATGGCGGGTCCCGGCGCATTGATCTCGGTCTCCCTCTCCCCGTTCAGTTTGACATTAATGCGAGTCAAGCCCTCTTTCAGCCGGATAAAATCCGTCTGGATGCCCTGTCCACGCAAATTTTGCTCCAGGGCATCACCGGTAAAACCGGCGATAAAGCCGAGGGCGGTGCTCTCCACACCCAATTCTCTCAGTACCAGCGAGACATTGATCCCCTTCCCGCCGAAATACAGTTCTTCCCTCCGGCAGCGATTGGTCTCGCCCGGAATCAGCCGGTCCAGATAAAGGATATGATCCAATGCCGGATTAAAGGTAACCGTATAAATCATAGCGCTCTCCCCTTTCCTTCGTATAAAAGAGCCTTGAGGAACTTCTCAAGGCTCTCTGAAATATTCTGAAAGTTTTGCTGCGGCAGCAATAGCATCTTCATCCGCTACGGCAGGAATCCGATCCGTATGGACGCTACTGACCAGAGGGATCTCCCCCCGGACACCCATCTGACGCAACAGCATTTCGGCAATGCGGTACGCACCACCGCAGCCGGAGCCGCCGGCGGTAAGGATCACCGCACCTTTTTTGCCGCCGGGCTTGGGCTGCCCTTGAAACCGGACTGCACTAAACACGCATTGCAACCGGCTGGCAAGGGTCATCAGCGGTCCCGGCAGGCTTTCAAGCCAGACCGGCGAGGCAAGGATAATGCAGTCGCTCTCCTCGATCTGCCGGTAGATGTCCTGCATTTCGTCCCGGATGCAGCAGCCCGCATGGGTGCGGCAATACCGACAGTCCAGACAGGGGCTGACCTTTGCAGAAAAGGCATCGATCTGCGCCACCTCGCCCGGCAGTTCCAGTGCCGCTAAGAGGGCGGCAGTCTCCCCGTTTTTACGGGGAGAACCGTTCAGTATCAGCGTTTTCATCAGTTATCCAGAAAGTCCTTCAGCTTACGGCTGCGGCTGGGATGGCGCAATTTCCGCAGAGCCTTGGACTCGATCTGCCGAATCCGCTCACGGGTCACATTGAATTCCTTGCCCACTTCCTCTAAAGTGCGCTGGCGCCCGTCCCTAAGACCAAACCGCAGTTCCAGCACCTTTGCTTCTCTGGGGGTCAGGGTGGAGAGGACTTCCACCAACTGCTCCCGCAGCATGATCTGAGAGGTGGCTTCCACCGGAGCAGGGATATCGTCGTCGGGGATGAAGTCACCCAGGTGGCTGTCCTCCTCCTCGCCGATGGGGGTTTCCAGAGAAACAGGGTCCAGAGCGATCTTTAAGATCTCACGCACCTTTTCCTCCGGCTGATTGATCTCCCGGGCGATCTCCTCGCTGGTGGGATCACGCCCCAGCTCCTGCACCAGTTGACGGCTGACCCGCATGACTCTGTTGATGGTCTCTACCATATGCACCGGAATACGGATGGTTCTTGCCTGATCCGCAATGGCACGAGTGATCGCCTGGCGAATCCACCAGGTGGCGTAGGTAGAGAATTTATAACCCTTTTCATAATCGAATTTTTCCACAGCCTTAATAAGACCCAGGTTGCCCTCCTGGATCAGATCCAAGAAATGCATTCCGCGTCCCACATACCGCTTGGCAATGGAGACCACCAAGCGCAGGTTCGCCTCGGATAGCCGCTGCTTCGCCTTTTCACCGGCAGCGATCTCCTTCTGATAAAACTCCAGTTCCTCCACCAGAATCTCCTCGGGCAGATTATCAAAAGCCTCCAGATCCTCCTCGGGGATCTCCTCGCCCTTCTCTCGCATCTCCATCAAACGCAGAAGGCGGCTGGCTTCATTGCCGCGGATCATCCGCTTTGCCAGCTCGATCTCCTCCTCACCGTTGAGCAGGGGGACCTTACCGATCTCCTTCAGGTAGACCTTGACAGGATCGTCCACCAGAGTATGCTCCCCGGCATCCGCCTGTCCTGCGTCCTCGTCCTTCTGCTCCACGATCTTGACGATGCTGGAAATATCCTCCATATCGTCCACCGAGTCCTCGATGATCTCGATGCCCTGCTCCTCCAGCATATCGTATAATTTCTCGATCTGCTCCGGATCCAGCGTTACCTCGTCCAGGATATCCATGATCTCCCGGTTGGAAAGGGAGCCCTTGCTCTTGCCCAGTTCGATCAGTTCTTTGTAAAATGCCTTTTTCTCGATGTTCATCCTTTAATCTCCTTTATTTGCTGCATCAGCTGCTCCGGTGACAGGGCAGATGCGTCCACCCGCTTGGCACCTTCACTTTTTAATATTTCCACGCACTCCCGGAGCTGCTCTCTTGGATCCCCATGCAGCACCGGAGTGTTGATGAAAAACGATATACGAGCCATTTCCTTCTCATCGAAGGCTTTGGCAAAGACCGGCGCCGCGGCGTCCGGCTGGGAACGGTATTCCTCCAAAAGGAATTCATAGACCCGGCGGTTAAAACTTGTCACAAACTCCTCCGGCAGCAACTCTTTTTCTGCCTGCTTCCAAAGGTCCGGATGGCGGACCAGGATGGCGATCGCCATCTCCTCCGCTCTGGCGGCGCGCGGTGCTCCGGCACGCTCCGGGTTGACCCGGTCATAGGTACCCTTCAACTCCTGCTCACCATTGCGGATCTCCTTGCGCTGAGCGGCGGCTTTTTTGCGCTTGAAGCTGCGCGCCACCTCATCCCGGACAGACTCGGCGCTGATCCCCAGCTCCCGGCTGAGTTTCAGGACATAAACATCCCGCTCTACCGCGCTTTCGATGGCGGTCAGCACATTCATTGCCTGACGCAAGTATTCCACCTTCATGGCAGTATCATTCAGATCCAGCCCCGCCCGAAGCTTCTCCAGCTGAAATTCTACCGGCGTTTTGGAGCTTTTCAGCAGCATGGCGAATCGCTCCTTACCGTAGGTCTTGATAAATTCGTCCGGGTCCTTTGCCCCGCTCATCTGCAGCACCCGCACCGGGATGCCCTGCTCCTCCAAAAAGCGGATGGCTTTGTCCGTCGCCTTCAAGCCGGCGGAATCGTTATCAAATGCCACCACGACGGTCTTGGCATATTTCGCCAGGATCCGTGCCTGTTCCTTAGTAAAAGCAGTGCCCAGGGGCGCCACCGCACCGGTGAAACCCGCCTGAGAGAGGGAGACCACATCCAGGTTGCCCTCGCAGAGAATCAGCGTCCCCTCCGGCTCATTTTTGGCTAAATGCAAGCCAAAGACGCAGTTGCCCTTGGTATAGATATCGGTTTCGGGAGAGTTTAAATATTTGGGTTGTCCGTCCCCCAAAATGCGCCCGGAAAAGGCAACCACATTCCCGCGAAGGTCAAAGACGGGGAACATCACCCGGTTGCGGAACTTATCGTATGTTCCGCTGCTGCGCTCGCTGCGGGCTAAAAGACCCGCCGCCAGCATCTCATCCGGGGAGAAGCCTTTTTCCCGCAAATAATCTTTTAGTGCATTGAAAGAGTCCGGTGCGAAGCCCAGCCCATAGCGAACGATGGAGTCCTTGGTAATACCCCGATTGGTCAGGTAGTCCAAGCCTTCCTTTCCCCTGGGGCTCATCAGGTTATGATAGAAGAACCGGGCGGCAAGCTTATGCATCTCATACATCCGCTCCCGTTTCTGCCGCTGATAGGCGGCATTACGGCTCTCCTCCTCCGGCAGGGTCATCCCTGACCGCTCCGCCAGATAGCGGACCGCCTCTATATAGTCCAGGTTCTGATACTTCATCACAAAGGTGATGACATCCCCCCCGGCACCACAGCCAAAGCAATAATAGGACGCGGTATCCTCAAAGACGGTGAAGGAGGGGGTCTTTTCGCCGTGGAAGGGGCAAAGACCGGTATGGCGGGTGCCGTTGCGCTTGAGCTGCACATAGGGCGCAATGGCATCCACGATATGATTGCGCCCCTTCAGCTCCGCCAGAAAACGGCTGTCCAGCGCCATTAAAATTCCCATCCTTTCGGTAAGTATATTTCCTTATAAAGTGTCACAACATAAGTGTCGGTCATGCCCGCCAGATAGTCCAGCACTGCACGCTCCGTGCCCTCCTGCTCCATCACCGGCAGATACTCGGCAGGGATACGCTCCGGTCGCTCCATAAAGTAACGGAAAAGCCGCTGCATCAGCCGCTCCGCCTTCGCCTCCTCGGTCTTCGCCATAGAGCCGGTATAGACCTGGTCAAACATAAAGGTACGCAACGTGTCCAGCGCCTTGCCCACCTCCGGGTCGATGGTGACCCCCGGCAAGAGGGAGACCTGGTCGTTATTCAGACTGTGGTCCACCACGCCCCGGACCAAGGTATTGATCCGCTGCCCGGAGCTCTGCCCTAAGACAGCCGTTGCCGCCTGAGGCAGGTCCTCTTCCCGAATGATGCCGCCCCGGAGGGCGTCGTCGATATCGTGATTAATGTAAGCGATCCGGTCAGATAGACGGACCACCTGCCCCTCAAAGGTAGCAGGAAGCTTGTCTCCTGTGTGCCCCGCCATGCCGTCCAGCACCTCATAGGTCAGGTTGAGCCGCTCCAAGATCGCCGCCACCCGCACGCTCTGCTCATTATGCCGGAAGGGGATGGATGCGATGGCGTTCAACGCCCGCTCTCCAGCGTGACCAAAGGGAGTATGACCCAGATCATGACCCAGGGCGATGGCCTCAGTCAGGTCCTCATTCAGCCGGAGTGCCCGAGCAATAGAACGAGCGATCTGGGAAACCTCCAGGGTATGAGTCAGGCGGGTACGGTAATGATCCCCCGACGGACTTAAAAAGACCTGGGTCTTATGCTTCAGCCGCCGGAATGCCTTGGAATGGATGATCCGGTCCCGGTCCCGGCTAAAGCAAGTACGCAAAGGGCAGGGCTCCACCGCCTCCGTCCGCCCCCGGCTGTCCCGGGAAAGGCAGGCAAAGGAAGAAAGTTGCTGCGCTTCAAATGTTTCTTGCTGCTCTCGAAAATTCATCCTTTTATTCCTCCTATTTTATTTATACAAAGAAACAGACAAAATACCTTTATTTTTTCGAGAATATTTTTCTTGACAAATAAATTGACACCCTGTATAATGTATTAGCGTTGAAAATGATCCATTAGCTCAGCTGGCAGAGCATTTGACTTTTAATCAAAGGGTCCGGAGTTCGAATCTCCGATGGATCACCACGAAAACAAGTATCCGAACATTCCCCTGTTTTCTTTGAGGGTGTGTTCGGATTTGTTTTTTATTATAGGGTATGAGAAAAATGGATAGCCGTTTTTGGCTATCCATTTTCATTTATGCTTTGGTTCTATTCTCAGTCTGTTCCTGCTTATTTTTCCATTCTTTGTAGTATTTTTGTCCCTCTTCCCTTTCATAGAATTTCAATATATCTGGCAAAAGACACCGAGCAACAGACTGAATAACATGAACTTCAATACCTGTTCCATAATCACCGTGTTTCTTTATTATTAAGAACACCCCCGTTATTTTGTTTTTTCTTGTAGTGACGATAATTAATGATATTACAAGTTTTTCCGTCATCATCAGATATTTTAATTGTTTTCGCATAAGTTAAAGTGCTATTACCTATTTCCTTTAATGCTTCTGCATATGTGCAAGATATGATTTCAGGTGCAACAATTCCTTTACTTTTTCTAAAAATACGAAACCCTTTAGGGTAGAGTTTAAGGCGTGCACCTTTGACGATTGCTTTTGATCGCCTTTGGCTATTTTCTTCAACGCTTTCAACAACCTTAAAACCCTTTGCATTATGGTTATTTATCAATATAGATTCATCTAATTCCATATCGCCCAAATATGCAGACAGATACGCCCCGATGTTATCCACATTCTTTAACGATTTTGTTTTCACAAAACCATGTCCCCAAATATCAGCTAACTTTTCATTAGGTATGAACGGCGCGGATTCTTGAAAAAGCAATAGTAAATGCCCATGGAGGCTCCCTCTTGCTTGTGGCTCAACTACCAAGAAATATTCCGGACTTGGCAGTTTATTTTTGTTTAAGTAATATTTCAAACGCATATTAAATCTTCTGAAATCTTGATATAATTTATCTGCATCTTGCATGTTTTCGGCGTAGGTTAATGTTATGAAAAGAACATTCTTTGCATTTGTTATATTAGCATTAATATATTCTCTCAAATGTTTTATTGATTGCGATACGCTTGAAAGGTTATCAATTCTTTTTTCATTGTGTTTAAATGATTTTATTTCACCTGTTTCAATTTCAACAAAGTGATCTTTATCAATCTTTTTTATAGGCATTGTTGGTGTTTTGCTCATAGACTTGATTTCATATATATTTCCCATTTTCTTTAATTGAACAACGCTATCTAAATCAGGTTCCTTGTTGCTATCTATTCTTTCAAACTTCATTTTTCACCCCCTTTTTTGATGGCTATTTTCTGATATTAGATTACAATAATCAAGTTAATTATGTATGGGCGGTTTACGCTTCGCCTCACCGCCCATACATTTTAGCGGTTCATTGCTTCAGTAATATTCGCATTAAGCGTGTCGAAGTTTTTAATAGTCGCCACCTTAACTCGTTCAACGCCTTTTCCGTCAATAAGCAAATACCCCTCGCCTACGCCGTTATTATGATTCAACTTGTCTCTATAGTCATAGAATAACATGGATTTTTGCTCTTTGGATAGATTGCCTAGTGCTAACACCATTTTGAATTGATCTCTTGCACCGGCTTTAAAATATTCACTATCCGCCCTTTGTATCCCGATCAGGACTATAATGCCAAGACTGCGACCCATAAAAAGCATATTTGCAACCATTGTTTTATACTGTTCAGCATTTTTCTTGTCTATCGCTGAAATAAATGCACCGTATTCATCAATAAGTAGAACAACTTTGTTATTATTTCTTTCTTGGTTATTTTCTTTGAGCCGTTCTGAAAACTCTTTATATACGGCTTGTATTCCGTCAGCAATATCTTCATAACCATAAAAATTTTGGGTGTTTTCAAATTTTGAAAAGCCGTTTTTATAATCGCATATATAAATCTTGGCGTTAGTTTTAGCAAACAATCCCAAAATTGTCAATAAAGCATATGACTTGCCAGATCCGGTGGCACCTATGCAGAGTATATTAATCATATCATCAGCTAAATCGGTACTATCTGTAGAAATAATTCTCGGTTTATCATACTTAAATGGTATGGCATGAATTTTTGTTTTTTTAGCGTTTCTACCATAATCGAGCCTATATATCATTAAGTCAAGTGCAGCTTGTAACGCAGGGGTGGAATTATCAAAATCGGTTATCGGTATTCCCATGTTTTTTATGGTGTATATAACGCCGTGTTCTTTGTGCTTATCTCTTTTGGCAGAAAGCAAAACAGGGTATTCAGACAAAGCATTTTTTAATCCGATTTTTCTAAACGCTTTGTCAAATTTTCTTTTGCCAAAAGGATAACGCAAGAGCTCGGTTATAATTATCAAAAAACATATCGAAAGTGCTATTAAAACCAAATCCCTTGTAATCATACCCAACGGTGCAGGAATCACATTTCTATTCTTGAAAATTATAATGACTGCGGCTATATAACCTAAAATAGCCATAATGCGTATAATTAATTTTTTTATCATGATGAACACCTCTTTTACTTATTTGTTAGCTCTCCTTTTTATTTGATAAAATTTCGCATCCGCTTGCAGTTGCCGACATCACCATATTGTTATTAATTGAATACAAAGCGATTTTACAGTCGGTAAATCTCACGGGAATGAGCTTTAACGAAGAACAAGCATCGTTGATTTGTTCATCTGTAAGATTAGGTAATACGTTATTGTCACCCTCAATTTTTACATTCAACGGCGTAAAACGATTTCCTTGTAATACAACACTAAGTTTAGTACCACCCGATTTTTCTAATTTTGTCCCATTTTCATACAGTGGGATAGGGGCCTTGGAGGTTAAAATACAATAATCAAAGCCGCCATTAACAGTGGCTAAATTCACAATTAATTTATTGGCCATAATAAAATTCTCCTTTAAAATTTAATTTAATATAACAATGGAATGTTGATTGATTTGAGTTGTAGTGTTGCTTTCACCTCTTTCTCTATTGTATATTGCTTGAAAATCGATTTTCTGTTATTATGATACCATAGGAAAAATACAGACAATTGAATTTTTTCAAACCTGATGTATTTTTCAAAATTGAAAAATCAAGGAGTGACAACATGATAGACAATATGATAAATAAAACAGAAATCGGAAAAAGAATCAAAGATGAAAGAAGTCACCAAAAAATGACACTAAAAGATCTTGAATATAAAAGTGGCGTTTCAGCATCGACGATATCAAGAATAGAAAAAGGCGAGGGAATGAACATTGAGCATTTAGAGTTTCTCGCTGAAGCACTAGGAATAGATATTAAAAGATTACTTGGTTTTGATACTGTTTCAGATAATATTGATGACTTTATTAATTTATTCTGCAAAATAATTTATTCTGAATATAATGAAGACACCTTAGCAATTGAGGATGCAATAACCCCAACGAAATTAGTCACTTTTTCCGAAGATAGACCGCTCATTCTATATATGAATGATAGGCTATACACTTTATTTAAGGATGTTGCAAAAGCGTACACAAAATACGAAAATATAAATGATGCCGAAATGAAGGAACAAGCTTATAAAGAATATTTACAGACAGCAAAAAACAGGTATAAGAAAGTAAAAAAAGAAGGAACGCGAATTAATATTGCCCATCCATATCTTTTACTCTCTCAAAAACAACTGATTGAAATCATAGGTAAAGTAACAGAGCACCCAAGTTTTTACAAAAAGCATTTAAAAACCTTGCATTTCAAAAAAAGCTAAACCCTATTTCAAAAATCAATTAAAATATTATTTTACTCTGGCTATATTGAAATTTTTGACATAGAATGATATAATAATAGTCGCCAAATCAATCAAATAATGTACAAACATATAATACCTTAGGGATATTATATCTTTTTTGCGTATCTTAATTGCAAACAGATTGAATTTTGCAAAAAATGCAAGTTCCATTTCTGTTTGCAAGGAATTATTCGTTTGTACAGATTGGTTTGGCGACTATTGGAGTTTGCGTTTTTTATGCGTCTACTTCGGTAGGCGCATTTTTTATTTATAGAATACTTTGCGAGGAGGAATGATCTTGAAAAAACTATTAAACAGAAAATTTATAATCTGGGGTTTGATCATCTTAGTGCTGATCTTGCTTGCAATTACTGCGACCATTACAGTGTTTAATGTCAAAAAACAAAATCATATTGATGATATTAATACCGCAATAGAAAATGTATATTCTTCTTTTGAAAGTGCTGAAAGCAGATCGGAAAAATATAATATTTTGAAAGAATTTATTTCTAATACTGAAAAATATTCCGAGTATGACGAAAACAAAGAAAACTTTAATATCACGCTTGATGATATGAAAGTCACACTGATAGATTGTTATGAAGCAGAGCTTACTAAAAATCCGGTGGTGATTTCTGATGATATAACGAAAGAAGAATTAAATACTTTTATCGTCAATCTGAACGACTTAAAGATTGAAATAGAGGCTGATGAAATCACAAGCAAAGAAAGTATAATTTCAAAAATTGATGAACAAATAAAAATCTATACAGATAAAATTGCTGAAATCGAAGCCGCTGAAAAAGCTGAAGAAGAAAGACTGAAGAAAGAAGCAGAAGAAAAGGCTAAAAAGGAAGCAGAGGAAGCTGCTGCGAAGAAGGCTGCCGAAGAAGTTCAGAAGCAAACTGCCAATAATAGCAGCACTGGTTCTGGTAGCAATTCCTCTAGTGGAAATAATTCTAGTTCTTCCAACGCTTCTAATAATAGTTCTTCTAATTTTAATGGAATGGAAAAGTTTAAATTTGAGGATGAAACCGGAGTTCACTACACCTATAGAGACAGCAAAGGCAATGTTTATGATGAAAATGGTAATTACCTTTTTAATATGAACGAATGGGCTACGAATTGGTAATACAAATGTTTAGTTGATAAACAAACTATAAAAATCGAAAAGAACTAGGAAATATGGAATTTGTAAAAGATAAAAATGGAGAATTAAAACTTTCTCTAAAAGATACAAGTACATTGAAAAACGAATATGATTTTAATGAGATTAAAAATTTATATGTGGAATTTAGAAAACAAGAGTGTTTGGAACTAAAAAGATTTTTAAAACACAAAAAAGAATTAGAAATTTCTATGAGAGGTGGATGTGGCAGGAAAGAATATACATCCGGTGGCAGAATTTCTAATTATGATCTGACATATTGGAAGTATGTTAACTATCCGGCTGATGAAGAAGGCGATAATAAAATCAACATTCTAATTTCGTTCCAGCCTTTAGAGGTTGATCCAAATTCACAGAATATGCATATGCTCATAGACAGAGTTGGTATATCTAGGTATATCGGTAAATATGATGCGAATACTGTATTTAATAATATGATTATTACAGATATAGACTTGCCTTTAACATCAGAAGACAAAGAAGATATATACAAGGCAATCACATTTATTAGTGAAAATACAAATGATTTGACATGGAATAATATAAAAAATCACATTACTGATGAAAAGTGAAAAATAAAGAAATAGACATAACAACAATTAAAGAAAATGAATATTCAACCACAAGAAAGCGTTGAAAACAAAAAAATTCTCTATATAAAACGGTTAAAGTATTTGCTTTAGCCGTTTTATTATATTCAAATGTAGTGTTGACAATTATATACAGATAGCGTATAATCATATATAGAAAGGGGTGTTAAATTTGGAATTAAACAACCGATTAAGAGCATTACGGACAAACGCTGGTTTATCACAAGCAAGAATTGCAAAGCTGATGGGCGGAACACAGGCAAGTGTAAACCGATACGAAAATGCACAGGCGGCACCGCCTATAAAGGTTTTGCGGTGGTATGCAGACTTTTTTGATGTATCTATGGATTATATCTTTGCAAGAACGGATCAGCCGCAGGGCAGGTTATACGAATACAAACCCAATCTTGTTGAAGCTATGACAAAAGAGGACAAGGAACTGAGAAAATTCGTAAATATGTGCTTTGATCCTGCTTCTCCGATTAGTCAGAAACTGAAAGATACCTTGACCGAAATGCTTAAAGAAGAAACAAAACAATAAAGAAAGGAAGTGAAATTTTGAATGCAGTAATTTATGCCCGATATTCTTCAGACAACCAAAGAGAAGAAAGCATTGAAGGGCAAATAAGAGAGTGTACCGCTTACGCCGAAAGGCATGGTATGAAAATCATAACTACATATATTGACCGTGCGTTTTCTGCAAAAACGGACAATCGTCCAGATTTTCAACGAATGATTAAAGAAAGTAGCAATAAACTATTTGCTGTTGTTTTAGTTTGGAAGCTTGACCGCTTTGCAAGAAACCGCTATGACAGCGCACATTATAAGGGGATACTTCGGAAAAACGGCGTAAAGGTTGTTTCAGCTATGGAAAGTATTGCCGAGGACAGCACAGGAATACTGCTTGAAAGTCTTTTAGAGGGATATGCAGAATTTTATTCTGCTGAACTTTCCGAAAAGGTAAAGCGAGGACACCACGAAAATGCGCTAAAATGTTTAAGTAATGGCGGTTCGATCACTTATGGTTACAGAATCAACAAAGAAAGAAAATATGAGCTTGAACCTATTGCGGCTTCGATAGTAAAAGAAATTTTTACACGATATTCTGAGGGCGAAACCATAAAAGAAATTTCGGAATCATTAAAAAAGCGTGAGATAGATACAACTACCCAATTTTCGAGAGGTTTCTTTACTCGTCTTTTAAGAAATCGGCGTTACATTGGAGAATATTGCTACGATGATGTTATTATAGAAAACGGAATACCGGCTATCATTGAAAAAGATTTATTTAACAGAGTACAAAAGCGTATTGATAAAAACAGACATTCTCCTGCGAGAACAAAAACTACCGCTGATGAACTGTTTCTATTAACAACTAAAATATTTTGTGGCGATTGCGGACAATCAATGGTAGGAGAAAGCGGAACAAGTTGTACGGGAAATACATATTATTACTATAAATGCAGGAGTTCAAAATTAAAAACCGGATGCAAAAGAAAAGCCATCAAAAAACAGTACCTTGAAGACTTAGTTGTAAAGCACACGATAACAACATTGTTTGATGATGATATGTTAGAATACATCGCAGATCAAGCCTTTGAATTATCGAAAAGTGAAAATACGATTCTTTCACAGCTAAAAAAACAACTGAAAGAAACCGAAAAAAGCATTGAAAATATTTTAAATGCTATTGAACAAGGCATTTTTACCAAATCAACAAAACAAAGACTTGACGAACTTGAAGAAACCAAGAACCGCTTGGAAGATAAAATTATAAAAGAACAAATTGAAAACCCTATAATTACAAGAGAACAGATTTTATGTTGGCTACAAGCCTTTCGCACCTATGATATGACTAAGCCTAAACACAGGCAACAGCTTATAGACTATTTTGTAAATTCAATTTATGTCTATGACGATAGAATGATCATAAACTTTAATTACAAAGAAAACAGCGAAACAATTAGTTTTGATAAAATAAATAGTTCGGATTTCAAATCGGGCAGTTCACCAAATAAAAAGAGCACCCGAATGGGTGCTGTTTTTATTTGACGATCCTCGGAGATCGAACCTTTTTGCCATCGGCAAAAAGGTTCGTTGAGGCAGCCGCCTGTCGATAACAGGCGGACTGCTGTGTCTCGGAGTGCGGCGATTTTTCGCAAGCCGCCGACCAGCGGCTCGAAAAATCGGTGCAACGGAGAGTATCTCCTCCCCCACCCGCTCTATTTCACGCCCTACTTCGTCAAAAGCCCCATTAATAAACAACTTTCAGCGGCTGTATCAACAGCCTCTTTTATTTTTCTGCATCCTCTTGTTTTTTTCAAGCCAAAGGGCTATAATACCATACTGGATATACCCAATTCATTAAAACAGGAGATTTTCATATAACCACATGAAAAACTATATCGACCGAAACAACAGCAAGGCAGCGTACCTGCAAATATACGAACAGCTCCGGCGGGACATTGTCAGCGGAGTCTTTCCCTATGGCACCAAACTCCCCTCCAAACGGCTGCTGGCAGAGGAGACGGGGGTCAGCGTCATCACAGTAGAGCACGCCTACGCCATTTTGGACGACGAAGGCTATATCCAAGCCCGGCAGCGCAGCGGCTATTATATCATTTACCGAGAGAAGGATTTTCTCTCCACCGCCCCGGCAGAGCGTGTCCCCCGCCGAACGGCACACAGCGCAAAATGCCGCTTTCCCTATTCAGTACTTGCCAAGACCATGCGGAAGGTACTCAGTGACTACGGCGAGAGCATTTTAGTCAAGTCCCCCAACCACGGCTGCGCCGAGTTGCGGAGTGCTATCGCCGCCTATCTGGCGCGAAGCAGCGGCATCCGGGTCCGCCCCGAGCAGATCATCATCGGCTCCGGCGCGGAATATCTTTACAGTCTCATTGCCCAGCTGCTGGGCAAAGACCGCATCTTTGCCTTAGAGGACCCCTCTTACGATAAAATTCGCCGGGTCTATGAGGCAAGCGGCATCCAATGCGATCTGCTGAAATTAGGGCAGGACGGCATCCGCTCCGCCGAGCTGGAAAAGACCGCCGCCACTGTCCTGCACATCACTCCCTTCAACAGTTTTCCAAGCGGCATCACCGCCGGTGCCTCCAAGCGGGCGGAATATCTCCAATGGGCGAAAAAGCGGGGTGGAATTCTCATCGAAGATAATTATGATTCGGAACTGACCGTCTCCATGAAAAACGATGACCCCATCTTTTCCCTCTCCGACAGTTCGGTGATCTATCTCAACACCTTTTCCAAGACCGTTGCCCCCTCCATGCGGGTAGGATATATGCTGCTGCCGGAGGAGCTGCTCCCCGCCTTTGAGCAACGGCTGGGCTTTTATTCCTGCACAGTTCCGGTCTTTGAACAATATGTTCTGGCAGAACTGATCGGCAGTGGCGATTTCGAGCGACACATCAACCGGGTCCGCCGGGCACGTCGCAAGGATCTGGTCATATAAAAAACCATAAAACTGGATATTTCGTCAAGACCAAAATCCGCTATAATAGGATTATATCACCAAGGAGGTACATATTATGTCCTATCAAAAGATCTTAACCATTCAAGACATTTCCTGCCTCGGTCAATGCTCCCTGACGGTGGCATTGCCCATTCTCTCAGCCTGCGGTATGGAGACCTGCATCCTGCCCTCGGCGGTGCTCTCCACCCATACCGCCGGTTTCACCGGCTTTACGGTGCGGGATCTGACTGACGATATCCCCGGGATCCATCAGCATTGGCAAAAAGAAGGCATCCAGTTCGATGCCATCTATACCGGCTACCTGGGAAGCACCCGGCAGATCGGGTATGTCAAAGATATTTTTAACACCATGCTGACCGAGCAGGGCGTCCGCATCGTGGACCCCGCCATGGCAGACAATGGAAAACTCTATCCCGCCTTTGACTTAGAGTATGCAGCGGCAATGAAGACCCTTTGCTCCGTCGCCGACATCATCCTGCCCAACATCACCGAGGCCTGCTTCCTCACCGGCATGGAATATAAAGAAACCTATGACCGGGCTTACATCGACAGTCTGCTGAAGGCGCTCTCTGATGGCGGCGCCAAGACCATCGTCCTGACCGGCGTTTCCTACGCCGAGGGCAAGACCGGCGTGGTGGTCTATGAAAACGGCAACTATTCTTATTATGAGCACTATAAATTCCCCAAGGGGAGCCACGGCACCGGCGACGTCTATGCATCCGCCTTTACCGGTGCCTACATGAACGGTAAATCTGCTCCGGAGGCGGCGAAGATCGCCGCCGACTAGACGGTAAAATGTATCGAAAACACCCAGGGCGACCCCACCCATTGGTACGGCGTAAAATTCGAGACCGCCCTCGGCGAACTGATCCGGGAAGTCCGGTAGAACATAGCAAAAAACAGGAGAGCATCGCTCTCCTGTTTTTACTTTAATTTTCTTGGTTGGTCAATCAATCCCAACAAATAGTCCGCAGATACATTATAATACTTTGCCAAGACAATAACCACATCACTGGGTACTGCCCGCATCCCATTTTCATAGCGAATATAAGAATTTTTGCTGATATTCGCAATTTCTGCGCATTGCTGCTGGGTCAGGTCATGATCCTCTCTCAAATCTCTGAAACGCAACATTTGATCCTCCAAATATAGTTTCTAACAAAACTATAAGACAATACCCCATATGGAGTTGACAAAATACTCCATATGGGGTATTCTTTGTTAGAGGTGTATTATGGATATAAAAGAAAAAATTTATCAACTATTGCTCCAACATAAAATCAAGCTGACAGACCTTATTTCTCTACACATTGAAAATTATCTCTATGATAAGAACACCATCGTCGTCTTGATGGACAATGAAATTAAGGTTATAACCAAAAGAACCCATGGCATTTGTTACATGATGACAATTACAAACGATAGTCATGTTTGCACAGAACTGATTCCCCTTTTAAAATAATAAACGGCAGAAGCGTCCTATCTTCTGCCGTTTTTACATTTTATTTTTTGAACCAACCAAAGCCGCCGGGAGCTATGGTCCCTTCGGCATATTGCTCCGTCAGCAAGGGTTTTCCTTCCACCGGCAAGGGAGTCTCGCCGAAGTTCAGGGCAATGCGGATCTCCCCTCGGTCAAAGACCAGTTGCCCTTCCTTCCAGGCAATAAAGGTACAGTCGCCGGAAAAGGCATCCCGGTGCTCCCTGCGGATGTTACCCAATTTCCGATAAAAGTCCAGCATTCCCCGGTCACCGCCGTCCCAGGGATAGGTGCCGCGGCAGTAGGGGTCCCCATAACCCTCCATGGCAATTTCATCACCATAAAAAATACAAGGAATCCCCGGTAAGGAGAACTGCAACAGAGCTGCCTTTTTCAGCAATGTGCTTCCCCGCTCCCGCTGCTCCGCCGAGAGATAATTATCCGCCTGGAACGCCCGGGGCGGGATGAAGTCCGCTCCTAAGCGGTTGAGAATTCTCGCTGTATCATGGGTGGATAGAATGTTCATCAGGCAGCGCAGCGCCGGCTGAGGATAACTCTCCATAATGTCCATTACCACATTATAAAATTCCTCGGTTCTGCCCCCCTTCAGCAGGGCAACGATGGCTTCCAGCCAGGGGTAGTTCATTACAGTATCACATTGCTTGCCCAGCAAAAAACGGCGGCGAGCACCGTAGCTGACCTTTTCTACCGCATTCTCCCAGACCTCGCCGATGATGAGGCTATCCTCTCGGGTGGACTTCACCCGGCTGCGGAAGGCTTCCAGGAAACCGTCCGGCAACTCATCAGCAACATCCAGCCGCCAGCCGAAAGCACCCCTCTCCATCCAAAGCCGGGCGATACCCCGTTCCCCGTTGATGTATTCCATAAAGTCTGGTGCCAGCTCATCCACGCAGGGCAGAGAATCAAATCCCCACCAGCAATCATATTTTTGGGGATATTCAATAAAATGATACCAATGGTAGTAGGGCGAGTCCGGGCTCTGATACGCCCCCACATCGGGATAAAGTCCCTCCCGATTGAAATACTTACTATTCGCGCCGGTATGGGAAAAGACGCCGTCCAGGACGATGCGGATCCCTTCCCTTTTCGCCGCTTGGCAGAGGGTTTCGAAGTCACTGTTTTCACCTAAGAGCGGGTCCACCTGCTCATAGTCCGCGGTACTGTAGCGATGGTTTTCCCCGCTTTCGAAAATGGGATTCAGGTAGATGAGGTCCACTCCCAGTTCCTTTAAGTAGGGCAATTTTTCCCGGATACCGGCTAAATTGCCACCGAAAAAATCATTGCCCCGGAAATCCGGGCGGTCCTGGACAAAGAGCGGACGCTCCGCCCAAGTCTCATGATAGATACGCGGTCCCTTCGCCGGGCGAGGCGGAGCCATCTCCCCTTTATAGAAACGATCGGGAAAAATCTGATACCAGACGCCACCCCCCAGCTCCTTGGGAGTCTCGAAGTCCCGCTCATAGACGGTCAGCCGCCATTCCGGCAACCAATCCCCTATTTTGGCACAGACACCGTCTGAGGTACCGATAAAAAGCAATGTTCCGTCTTCCTTTTCTGCCTCAAACCGGTAAAAACAAAGCCCCACTGTTTCCAGCCGCAAAGTTCCTGAAAAGATCTGGGTCTCCCCCTCTCTTTCCAGATACCCGGTCTCGGTCTCGCCGGTCTCATACCGGAAGATGGCTTTCACCCGCCGGCAGACCGGCTCCTCCCGCAATTCCAACCTCAAAAAGAGCGGCTCACCCGCCCGTACCGCACCGAAGGGACGCTTATATTCAATTTTTCTGCTATTAAAATGAACCATATCTATATGATATGCATTTTCTCTTTGTTGTCAAGAGGAAAACGGCAATTCTTTAGCGTTTGTTACAATTTTTTTGTTTTTAAGATCTATAAATTGTAAAAAATATCCAAAAATGGATGCTGCGTTTTATGCAATTAATGGATTTTTAGAGTTTCGGCAAAAATCGCTGTCACTTTTCTATAAAATGAGTTATAATAACTTATAGTAAGTTAATCTAAAAGGAGTGGTGTAAAATGGATCCGAATATCTTCCCTAAAGATCTCTTTTTCACCGGAAATAATTTCCGCGCTCACCGCTATTTCGGCAGCCACCGATTGGAGAATGGGGCATGGGTCTTTCGGGTGTGGGCGCCCCACGCAAGATGGGTATCGCTGGTAGGAGATTTTTGCGGGTGGGACATTTCTGCAGTCCCGCTGGCAAAAACCGATGACCGGGGCGTCTGGGAAGTAACCATAGATGGTCTTTCCATCTATGACGCCTATAAATACGCCATCGGCGCCCCCTCGGGAGATACCCTCTATAAAGCGGATCCCTACGCAAACCACTTCGCCCTTCGCCCGGATACCGCCTCCAAACTTTACGACCCCTCAGGTTACCAATGGCAGGACGCAGAATGGATGAAAAAACGGGCAAAGTCCGACTTAAGCCGCCGCCCCATGAACATCTATGAAATGAATTTAGGCTCCTGGCAGTTGAAGGAGGACGGCAATTATTTCACCTATACCGAGATTGCAGACCGCCTCTTAGACTATGTATGCGAGATGGGATATACCCATATTGAGATGATGCCCCTCAGCGAATATCCCTTTGATAAATCCTGGGGCTATCAGGTGATGGGCTATTTTGCCCCCACCTCCCGGTACGGTACGCCCCATCAGCTGATGGAACTGATCGACCGCTGCCATAGGCGGGAAATCGGCGTCATCATGGACTGGGTGCCCGCTCATTTCCCCCGAGATGCGGCAGGACTTTTTGAGTTCGACGGCGGCATCTGCTATGAATACACCGACCCCCTCATGCGGGACCACCCGGACTGGGGCACCCGCATCTTTGACTACGGACGCCCGGAGGTACGCAGCTTCCTCATCTCCAGCGCCTGTAATTGGCTGGAAAACTACCATATTGACGGACTCCGGATAGACGCGGTGGCGTCCATGCTCTACCGCAACTACGGCAAGCAGGACGGTGAGTGGAGCGCCAATCAGTACGGCGAAGCCGGTAACTTAGAAACGGTGGAGCTTTTAAAGAAACTCAATTATGAGGTTCACGCCTCTTTTCCGGGCGCCATCACCATCGCGGAGGAGTCCACCGCATGGCCCCATGTGACCGGCACCGACTTCGACGGACTGGGCTTCGACTTCAAGTGGAATATGGGCTGGATGAACGACTCTTTGCAGTATATGAAGGAGCCGCCCCTCTTCCGGCATGGGATGCAGGATAAACTGACCTTCTCCATGACCTATGCCTACTCGGAAAAATATATCCTCCCCCTTTCCCACGACGAGGTGGTCCACGGTAAATGCTCGCTGATCTCCAAAATGCCCGGCACCTACGAGGAGAAATTCGCCAATCTCAAGGCCTACTACGGCTATATGATGGCGCACCCGGGCAAAAAGCTGCTCTTTATGGGCGGAGAATTCGGGCAGTTCATCGAATGGAACGAAGAGCAGGGTCTGGACTGGCTGCTCTTGGACTATGAGCCCCATCGGCAACTTCAAAGTTATGTGAAAGAACTGAATCGATTCTATACCGCCCGTCCTGCCTTCTGGGAGCAGGATACAAGCTGGGAGGGATTTGAATGGATCTCTCTGGACGATACCAATAACTGCGTCCTTGCCTTCCTCCGAAAAGGCAAAAAAGAGACCATCCTGGCGGTAGTGAATTTTTCGGAATACGACCTCATAAATTATAATTTAGGGCTTCCCGAAGCAGGTACATTGACCCTACGTCTTTGCTCCGATGAAGCTCGGTTCGGCGGCGAGGATCGCTTTAAAAAGCGGATCAGCGTGGTGGAAAAGCCCTTCCACGGCTTTGAATACTCCGCCAATCTGCACATCCCCCCCTTCTCCGCCACTTATTACAGTTACAGAACCAAAAACGAGAGGAGCAGATCATGAAAAGAAAAGAAATGCTGGCGATGCTGCTGGCAGGCGGACAGGGCAGCCGCCTTTATGTACTGACTCAGGAGATGGCAAAGCCCGCTGTCCCCTTCGGCGGCAAATACCGGATCATCGATTTTCCCTTGTCCAACTGCACCAACTCCGGAATTGACACGGTGGGTGTCCTGACCCAATACCGTCCTTTGGAGTTACATACTTATATTGGCAACGGTCAGCCCTGGGATCTCAACCGGATGCACGGCGGCGTTCACATCCTGCCCCCCTATGTTTCCGGCTCCACCGGTGAATGGTATGCCGGTACCGCCAACGCCATCTATCAGAACATCCAGTTCATAGAAAAGTACGATCCGGAGTATGTCCTGATCCTCTCCGGCGATCACGTCTATAAGATGGACTACAGCCGGATGCTGGCGTTCCATAAGGAAAAGGGCGCCGATGCCACCATCGCCACCCTGCAGGTCCCCATCGAGGAGGCAAGCCGATTCGGCATCATCAACGCCCACGACGATGATTGCATCTATGAATTCGAGGAGAAGCCCGCCCATCCCAAAAGCGACCGGGCTTCCATGGGAATTTATATCTTCACCTGGGAGAAACTGCGCAAATACCTCATCGAGGATGAAGCCGATCCCCAAAGTTCCAAGGATTTCGGCAAGGACGTCCTGCCCAAGATGCTCGCCGCCGGCGAGCGGATGTTTGCCTATCCCTTTGAGGGCTACTGGAAGGATGTGGGAACCATTGAGAGCCTCTGGGAGGCAAATATGGACCTCTTGAATCCCCGCATCCCCCTCAACCTTTCCGATCCTACCTGGCGGATCTATGCCCGCCATGACCATAACCTAATGCCGCAGTACATCGGCAAAGATGTTCAGATCGGCGAATCGATGGTCACCGAAAACTGCACCCTTTCCGGCTGCAGCCTTTGGTACAGCGTGCTCTTCAACGGCGTTTCCATCGATGACGGCACCTCCCTCAACTCAGCAGTGGTGATGCAGAACGCTAAGATCGGCAAGAATTGCACCATCAAATACGCCATCATCGCCTCCGATGCAGTCATCGAGGATGGTGCAGTGATCGGTGCCGAGCCGGAGCATTATCACGACGGCGAATGGGGCATTGCGGTAGTCGGCTCCGGCGCGGTGGTCAAATCCGGTCAGGTGGTCCGACCCACGGAAATGATCAAGCCCAATACGGTGAAGGAGGGCAAATAATATGAAAACGCTCGGTATTATCTTTTGCGACCATTACAGCGAAAACACTCCCAAAAATGAGCTGACCCAATCCCGCACCCCCGCCGCCTTACCCTTCGCGGGCAGATACCGTACCATTGACTTCGCCCTTTCCGGCATGGTCAACGCCGGTATCGAGGATATCGGCGTCATCTGTAAGGAAAACTACGGCTCCTTGATCGACCATATGAGCAGCGGAGAGGACTGGGATCTCAACCGCCGCCAGGGCGGCATTAAGGTCCTCTCCCCCCTCTCCAGACCGGAACATTCTGTTTTGGTCCGCGGACGGCTGGATGCCCTCCGGGCAGTCAAAGGCTTTATCGCCGACCAGCGCCACGAGCTGGTGGTGATGGCGTTTGGCGGGACGGTTGCCAATATCGATATGGAGGCGCTGATCGACGCGCACCTGAAAAACGATGCTTATCTGACCATGTCCTATGGCGAGATCCCTGCCGGAGTGGGCGAAATGATGGTCCATCCCAATGCGGAAGGGCGGATCGAAAGCATCACCTATCTCCATGAGCTCACTGCGGAACCCCGCAATTTTGCTCTGGGCACCTATGTTATGCATAAAAAAGATCTGCTGGAATTCCTTGACGAAGCGGACAATAACGATTATACTAACATGAATCGAGAACTGATTCAGAAGAACCTGGAGACCCATCGGATCTTCGCCTATCACCATGCCGGCTATGCCCGCATCATCCGGACAGTAGAGGATTATTTTGCTGCCAGTATGGATATGCTAAAACCGGAACTGAGAACAGATCTCTTCCCTGCGGACCGTCCGGTCTATACCAAAGTCAAGGACTCTGTTCCCACGCTGTATGACTATCATGCCATTGTGGAAAACAGCCTCATCGCCGACGGTTGCGTCATCAAAGGCACTGTCAAAAACTCTGTCATCTTCCGCGGGGTCACTGTGGAAGAAGGCGCTGTTGTGGAAGATTCCGTTTTAATGCAAATGAGCGTGGTGGGCAAGAACGCCAAGGTCTGCCGCACCATCGCCGATAAGAATGTGACCGTGAGCGAGGGCTGCGAGATGTGCGGTGCACCGGCGCTACCCTTCGTCATCGGTAAAGGTAAGAAGGTATAAACCATGAAAATTCTTTACGCTGCAAGCGAAGCCGCCCCCTTTATCAAGGTGGGGGGTCTGGGCGATGTGGCGGGTGCGCTACCCAAGGCGCTCTGCCGCGCTGGGGACGATGTCCGGGTGATCCTGCCCTTCTACGGCTCCATCGCCGAGAAACTGAAGGAGCAATGCACCTTGCGCACCTCCTTTTATTTTAATAACGCCTGGCGCTGCCAATACTGCGGGATTTTCGAGGCGCAGGTGGAGGGCGTAACCTATTATCTCCTGGATAATGAATACTATTTCAACCGCCCCCAGCCCTACGGCGAGTTTGACGATGGCGAACGCTTCGCCTTCTTCTCTCGTGCCATTTTAGAGTGCCTGCCGCAGATCGATTTTTACCCCGACATCATCCACTGCAACGACTGGCATACCGGGCTCCTGCCGGTGCTGCTGGATACGCAGTTCCGGGACCGCCCGGGCTACGGCGGCATCCGCACAGTCTATACCATTCATAATATCGAATTTCAAGGTAAATACGACCCCTACCAGCTGGGCAACATCTTCGGGCTGGGCGAGGAGGTCAAGCCGCTCTTGTACTACGATAACTGCATCAACCTGATGAAGGGCGCCATTGAGTGCTCCACCCGGGTGACTACCGTATCGGAGCGGTATGCGCAGGAGATCATGACGCCCCCTAAGTCCTGCGGGCTGGAGCATATTTTGCAGGCACGTGCCTGGAAGGTCTCCGGGATCCTCAACGGCATCGATACCGATCTCTTTGACCCCGCCACCGATCAGCGCATCGCCCAAAACTATTCAGCAGAGACCCTGAAACTAAAGGTCAAGAATAAAAACGCTCTGCAGGAGGAGCTGGGACTGGCTGTTACCGATGAGGTCCCCCTCTTCGGCATGGTGACCCGGCTGACCCACCAGAAAGGGATGGACCTGGTCGCTGCCAAGCTGGACTGGCTGGCAAGCCAGCAGGTGCAGGTCGTGATCCTCGGCACCGGCGACGCCCGGTACGAGCAGTTCCTCCGGGAAGCGGCAGAGCGGCATCCCGGCACCCTTCGTGTGATCCTCGCCTTCGACGCTGGTCTTGCTCAGCGGATCTACGCCGGCTGTGACTTCTTCATGATGCCCAGCGAATTCGAGCCCTGCGGGCTGGCGCAGATGATCGCCATGCGATACGGCACCCTGCCCATCGTCCATACCACCGGCGGGCTGGCGGATACTGTCCTGCCCTATAACCCCGCGGACAGAACTGGACGCGGCATTACCTTCCAGACCTTCAACGCCGAGGACTTCTCAAACGCCCTCTGGCGCTCCATGGAGCTTTTCAAGGATAAAGAAAACTTTATCCAAGCCCAAAAGAACGCTATGGAAGGTGACTATAGCTGGGGGCCCAGCGTCATCGCCTATCAGGAACTTTATCAGTCTTTATAACAAGGAGAAAAAAGCAAACAATGACCCAACAGGAAATCAAAGAAAAAATTCAAGCTGCAGTCGCAGCGAAGTTCGCCTGCGACGCAGAGGATGCGACAGTCCGGCAGATGTACGAAAGCGTTGTCAGCATGGTGCTGGCGGAGCTTCAGCGCCGTCGCAAAGCTGCATCCAAGGAAGTAGCGCGCCAGGAAAGCAAAAAGGTCTACTATATGTCCATGGAGTTTCTCATTGGTCGCTCCCTTAAAAATAATCTTTACAACCTGGGAATGGAAGATGGTGTCCGCGCCGTTCTCCAGGAGATGAATGTGGATCTGGAGCAGCTCTACGAGATGGAGCCGGACGCAGGTCTCGGCAACGGCGGTCTCGGGCGCTTAGCTGCCTGCTATCTGGATTCTCTGACCGCCTGCAACTATCCTGCCACCGGTTTTTCCATTCGGTATGAATTCGGCATCTTCCGCCAGGTCATCATCGATGGATGGCAGATGGAATTCCCCGATAACTGGCTGGAGCTGGGCGGCGGCTGGCTGGTCCCCCGCCCGGACGAAGCCCAGGAGATCCATTTCGATGGTCAGGTGGAAGAGCTCTGGAGTGACGATGGACTGAAAACCGTTCATAAGGACTACTATAAGGTATTGGCAGTTCCCTATGATCTGATGATCTCCGGCTACGATTCCAAGATCGTCAATAAGCTGCGGCTTTGGGGCGCCAAGAGTCTGGAGAACTTCGATATGTCCCTCTTCTCCCGGGGCGAGTACCTCAAGAGCTGCGAGGGGGATGCCAAGGCGGAAGCCATTTCCCGCGTCCTCTACCCTGCCGACGATCATGAGGAGGGCAAAAATCTGCGTCTGCGCCAGCAGTACTTCTTTGTCAGCGCATCCCTGCAGAACATTCTGCAGGATCACCTGAAAAAGTACGGAACCCTGGATAACCTTGCTGATAAGGTGGTGGTGCATATCAACGATACCCACCCCGCTCTCTGCGTTCCCGAGCTGATGCGCCTTCTGATGGACGACCACGGCTATTCCTGGGACGCCGCCTGGGGTATCACCTGCAAGACCCTTGCCTATACCAACCATACCGTCATGAGCGAGGCACTGGAGAAATGGTCCATCCACCTCTTCTCCGGCAGACTGCCCCGTATCTATACCATCGTCCAGGAGATCAACCGCCGCTTCTGTGAGGATATTTATAATCATCATCCGGAAAAGCGGGGCGCCATCGACCAGATGGCGGTCATCGGCGACGGCATGGTCCGGATGGCAAACCTCTGCGTCGCTTGCTGCTACAGCGTCAACGGTGTTTCCGCCCTGCATAGCGACATCCTCAAAGAGGATCTCTTTAAGGATTACCACGATATCATGCCCGGCAAGCTGACCAACGTCACCAACGGCATCGTTCACCGCCGCTGGCTCTGCGAGTCCAACCCGGGTCTCACCGCCATGCTGAAGGAGCTGATCGGCGACGGCTTTGTTAAAAACGGCGCCGAGCTGGAGAAGCTACTGCAGTATAAGGACGACACGACCGTCCTCCACCGACTGACCGAGATCAAGCGTGCCAATAAGCTGCGCCTTGCCCAGTATATCGAAAATTCCTGCGGCATCAAGGTCAACCCCGACTCCATCTTTGATGTGCAGGCGAAGCGTCTGCATGAGTATAAGCGCCAGCTGCTCTGCGCGCTGCACATCTATGACCTTTACCGCCGTATCAAGAATGAGGGACTTAAGATCCAGCCCCATACCTTCATCTTCGGCGCCAAGGCGTCCGCCGGCTATATCATGGCAAAGGAGATCATCCGCTTTATCTGCGCCCTTGGCGATATGATCAATAATGATCCTGCTGTGGGCGATATGCTGAAGGTGGTCTTTTTGGCGGACTATAAGGTATCTCTCGCCGAGATCCTGATGCCCGCCGCAGAGGTCAGCGAGCAGATCTCCCTGGCAGGAAAGGAGGCCAGCGGCACCGGCAACATGAAGTTCATGATCAACGGTGCTCTGACCATCGGTACTCTGGATGGCGCCAATGTGGAGATCCACCAGCAGGTGGGCGATGAGAATATGTTCCTCTTCGGTCTCACCACCCCCGAGGTCAATAAGTGGAAGGCAGAAGGCTACCACCCCGACCAGATCTACCGCAACGACCCCCATATGCGGGAGCTCTTGGACTCCATCCTCAAGGACGGCATCGGCGGCAAGAACTTCGAATCCATCGTCCGGTATCTGATCGGACCCGATCCCTATATGGTGCTGGCAGACTTTAATGCCTATAAGGACGCCCAGGGCAAGATCAACGAGATCTACGGCGACACCCTCCGCTGGAACGGCATGTCCCTGGTGAACATCGCCAAAGCAGGCATCTTCGCCTCCGACCGGGCAGTCACCGAATACGCCCAAAACATCTGGCACTTAAACCCGGTGGAATGATTTTAATTGTTTATAAATTCATGGCGGCGCTGTTGAAAAACAGCGCCGCTTATGCTATAATTGGGTCATCTAAAATAAACGGAGGTTTCTATGGTGCAAAACCCCTATACCTCATATGATCCCCATTACGATCTTCCGCCGGAGCGCAACCCCGCCTATAAGCAGCAGGAACGGCGCCATCTCCGGCGCATCGGCTGGGCGCTGGCAGGCTATCTGGTGCTTGTCAATATAGTCGCTATGACCATCTATTCGGTATCTACCGCCTTTTTTCCGGAAATGACAAAGCATGAGGCGTTTGCGCTGCTCCAGCAGCTGGTCCCCACCTATCTCCTGGGCTTTCCCCTTTTCGCTCTGCTGCTGGCAGGGATGCCGAAAAAGGCACCGGAAAGGAAGAAATTAGGCTTTTCCGGCTGGATCACCTTTCTGGCAGTGTCCTTTTTCCTGATGCTGGCGGGGAACTATATTGCGGGCGGACTGATGACCGTCATCGAAACGATCCGGGGTACCGAGATCACCAACGCCATCGATCAGCAGATCACCGAGTCCTCCCCACTGAGCAATCTGATCCTGATTGTCATCGTGGCGCCTATTGCGGAGGAGCTGATGTGCCGCAAGCTGATCATTGACCGGCTGTTACCCTATAGCGAGGTGCTGGCGGTGCTGACGAGCGGGCTCTTCTTCGGACTCATGCACGGCAACTTTTATCAGTTCTTTTACGCCGCCTTTTCAGGGCTGCTGTTCAGTTATGTCTACGTCCGGACCGGTAACATTCTGCATACCATCCTGATGCACATGATCATCAATTTCACCGGCTCCATCATTACGGACTTTATCAATAAAATGACCTCCGACCTGGCCAGCGCCCCCACATCCATCAATCCATGGAACATTGTCAGCGGCGTCTATTCCATGGCGATGCTTACCCTGGCAGTCTGTGGAGCGGTGCTTTTATTCCGCAGGGCAAAGGAACTAAACCTGAAAAAGACCGGAGACCGGTGGCTGACCCTTTCCACCCAATTCAAGCTGGCTTGGTGCAATTCCGGCACCATCACCTACTGTGTACTTTGCCTGCTGATGTTTATCGGCAGCTTATATATTTGACAAGGAGAAAAATTATGGTAGAAATCAAAATCAAAAACAGCGGAACGATCAAATTAGAGCTTTATCCCGATAAGGCTCCTAAGACGGTCGCCAATTTTGAAAAGTTGGCGAAGGCGGGCTTTTATGATGGTCTGACCTTCCACCGGGTCATCAGCGGCTTTATGATCCAGGGTGGCGACCCCTTGGGCAACGGAATGGGCGGCAGTGAGGAAAATATCCCTGGCGAGTTCGCAGCCAACGGCTTTGAGAACCCCATTCGCCATGAGCGTGGAGTCATCTCCATGGCGCGGGCGCAGGATCCAAACTCCGCCAGCAGCCAGTTTTTCATCATGCACGCCGACGGCTTCTTCTTGGACGGCAACTATGCTGCCTTCGGTAAGGTGGTGGAGGGGATCGAGGAGGTCGATAAGATCGCCGCAGTCGCCACCAACTTTATGGATATGCCCGAAGAACCCCAGATCATCGAGAGCATTAAGATCGTATAATAAAAGAAGCTGTAAAGAACGAATGTTTTTTACAGCTTCTTTTATTTCTTTAAAGATTTCAGTAATGGTTCTTTTTCATTGGGTACTTGCTCCTCTGTCACCTGCTCCAGCAGCAACGTAAGAGTGTCACCAATCCGGGGACCCTTAAGTCCCAGCGCCATAAGGTCCTTTCCGGTGATCGCCAGATCCCTAACAGAAAGGCACGCCCCCTCCTGCAATAGCTGCTCCGCCAGCCTTCCTGCTTTTTCATTCTGCTGGAATTGACAGAGCTTGATAAAATTCTCCGCCCCCAGCGCCACGCATCGACGGCGGACGGCGATACGCTCCGGCGGACAGCGGTTCTCCCGCTCTCGCACCAGCATCCGTACCTCCTGCCGAAAGGCGCCCGGCACCTTCAGGCGCGTCAGAAGTGCGTCCGCCCCCTGCTCCTGCAAAAGTGCTGCCAGCCGCAGGGTAGGACGGGGCGGCAAAGCCTGCAGGTGAGAAAGTTTTTCTAAGTTCAGCTCCGGCAGGACCGTTGTCGCTATACCGCCGTAGGCTGCCAACACTTCAGCGGCATAAGCTCCCTCCAGCAGTCCTTGGAGCTCCGCAAACACCCTCTCATGAGCGATCTTCAGCAGCAAGTTCTTCTTCCGTTCCATAGCGGCAGCTGTTTCTTTTTCCAGCTTAAAGCCCAGTCGGGCAGCGAACCGTAGTCCCCGGAGGATCCGAAGGGCGTCCTCTTGGAACCGCCGGTCCGGTTCTCCCACGCAGCGGATCAATCGGGCGTCGATATCCGCCCGCCCGCCAAAGGGATCGACGATATTCCCCTCCAGGTCCATTGCCATGGCGTTCATGGTAAAGTCCCGGCGCGCTAAATCCTCTTTCAAAGAACGGGTAAAGGTTACAGCGTCGGGATGGCGGTGATCAGAATAGGTGCCGTCCTGCCGGTAGGTGGTCACTTCCACCGGTCCGTCGGCAGTCAGCACCGTCACTGTCCCGTGCTGCAGACCGGTTTCGATCACCCTCGACCCACGGAAAATTTCCAGCAGTTCCTCCGGCAAAGCGGAAGTGGTGACATCATGATCATGGGGTGGACAGCCCATGTACCGGTCCCTGACGCATCCGCCCACCAAATAGGCTTCCTGCCCGGCGGCCGCTATTTTTTGTAGTACCGATGCCACGCCGCCCGGGATTTTATGACTTTTCTCCATGAGCTCCCCCCTTTCTTCATAATATCATAACATTCCGTTCATATCTTGTCAATTTTTCTTGCTTTTTATAAATCAAACCTTTATAATGTAAATATGGAAGAGGTGAAGATGATGCCCCCATACGAGATTGAACGAAAATTTTTGATCCTTCGTCCCGATCTTCTCAATCTGGGCACCCTTTGCAGGATCAAAGAAATTTCCCAGACCTATCTGGCAGCGTCAGAGGGATCTGTGCGCGTACGCCGTACCGAGGAGCGCAGAAAAGTAACTTATATCGAGACCTGTAAACGCAACATGTCGTCCATGCGCCGCATCGAGATCGAGCGGGAGCTGACGAAGGAAGAATATGACCGCCGCTTAGCCACCCGGGATCCCCGGCGGCAAACCATTCGCAAGACCCGCTACTGCCTGCCCTACGCAGGGCATACCTTTGAGATCGATATCTTTCCCTTCTGGAGCCGCCAGGCGATTATGGAGGTAGAGTTGAAATCAGAAAGCGAGGAATTCACCCTGCCGCCCTTTATCACCGTGCTGCGGGAGGTGACGGAGGACCCCGCCTATAGCAACTATTCCATAGCGCGGGACATCCCGCCGGAAGATGTAATCGAATAAAAAAGAGAAGGTTCTGCCGAACCTTCTCTTTTTTTATTATAATGTAACGCCGGTCTTAAAGATCGCCAGCTCGCGGCTCTCCTGCTTGACGCCCACTTCCCCGGACGCCAGCTTCAGGACATAATCGTAAAGTTCCTTTGCCAGAGTCGCCATCTCCGCCTTCTCCAGCAGCTCGCCGGCATTGAAATCGATCCAATTGGACTTGCGCTGATAGAGATCAGAATTGGTGGAGATCTTCACTGTGGGGACCGGTCCTGCAAAGGGGGTACCCCGCCCGGTGGTAAAAAGCACCAGATGGGCACCGGACGCCGCCAGGGTGGTGGTGGCGACCAGATCGTTGCCCGGCGCGCTGAGGATCTGCAGACCCTTGACCGTCGCCGGTTGGGTATATTTCAGCACCGCCTGGATCTCGCTGGATCCTGCCTTTTCGATGCAGCCCAGGGATTTTTCCTCCAGGGTGGTGATGCCGCCCGCCTTATTGCCGGGGGAGGGATTTTCATAGATAGGCTGATCGTTCTTACGGTAATAATTTTTGAAATCCTCGATCATCTCCACGCCCTGCCGGAAGATCTCCTCATCCCGGCTCCGGGCAAGGAGCGGATTTTCTGCGCCGAACATCTCCGGCACCTCCGTCAGGAGGGTGGTACCGCCCTGCGCCGCCATCAAGTCGGAGAAGGCACCCACCAAGGGGTTGGCGGTGATCCCGGAAAAGGCATCCGATCCGCCGCACTTCATGCCGACGATCAACTCGCTGACAGGGACCGGCTCCCGCCGATCTTTGCTGCAGAGCGCCTTCAGCTCGTTGATGAGCTTGGCACCCTCCTCCATTTCGTCGCCTACCTGCTGGCAGACCAGCGTCCGGACCCGCTTCATCCGGTCCTCCCGGATAAGAGGCAGCATAGCATCGATCTGGTTATTTTCACAACCCAGCCCCAGCAGCAGGACACCGCCTGCATTGGGGTGATTGCAGAGCGCACTCAGCAACTGCTTGGTGTTTTCATGATCGTCCCCGATCTGAGAGCAGCCATACGGATGGGGAAAGGCAAAAACGCCATCCACATTTTCCGGCAACTCCTCGGCGGCAAACTTCGCCATGGCTTCCGCGATCTTATTAACACAGCCCACAGCGGGGATGATCCAAATCTCATTGCGGATACCCACCCCGCCGTTTTCCCGGCGGTAGCCCATAAAGGTATCGGGCGCCACCAGAGGGAGGGTGCAGCTACGCTTATTATAAACATATTCCGTGGTCTCGGAGAGCTTGGTCTTGATATTATGAGTATGGATCCACTGACCTGCCTGAATATCGCAGACCGCATAGCCGATGGGGTAGCCGTATTTGATAACGTCCTTCCCTTTAGCAATAGGTTCTGCCGCGATCTTATGCCCCTTGGGGACTGTTTCCAGCACCCGGATGCCGTTTTCCAGCACCTCACCCGGCTGCAGCTCCCGGCAGGCGACTACCGCGTTATCGCGGTCATTCAGCCGCAAAAAATCTTTCATCTTTTATGCCTCCATTGCCTTTTTCAAGGCGGCCTCGATGCCCTCGCCACGAATCGCCTTCAGATCAGCCAGCGCCTGCGCGGCAAAGCCGGGCAGTTCCTGCATCTCCTTGGCAAAGAGCCCTTCCGCCCAGACAGCCTCCATGAGCTGCTCCGCATCGTCGCTGCGGTGGGCAGCTAAAAACGCCAGAACATCTTCGGTATCCTGGACATCCTCCGCAGAGGTCATATACGCCAGGGTTGCGGCGAAAGCAAAGGTCAGCAGGCGAGGTGCCTTTTTATTTGCCTCATAATATGCCTGAACAGAGGGCAGCACTCTGGCATGATACTTAGAAACGGTATTCAGACTGATGGATTTCAGCGCATGATCCATGAAGGGGTTGGCGAACCGCTCCACCACAGCATGATAAAAGTCCAGCAGTTCCTCCCGGGGCAGGCAATCGATGCCCGGCAGGATCTCTTCCATGACCGCCTTTTCCAGGTAAGCCGCCAGCTTTTCATCACCCATACATTCCCGAACATAGGTCTTGCCCCAGAGCAGCGCCACAGGGGTCAGCAACGTATGGCTGCCGTTGAGCAGACGCACCTTGCGCTCCCGGTAGGGGCGGACCGGTGCAAACACCACATTGGGCATCACCGTATCCAGAGGCAGCTCCTTCTGCAGGCGGGGATCCGCCTCAATGACCCAAAGGTGATAAGGCTCGGTGACCACCAGCAGGTCATCGTGGTAGCCCAATTTTTTATCGTACATTTCAATGGTATCTCTGGGATAGCCGGAAACGATGCGGTCTACCAAAGTATTGGCGAACACACAGTTGCCCTCTACCCAAGCAGCGAACTCCTCGCCCAGATTCCAGATCTTGGCAAGCTCCAGCACGCAGCGTTTAAGGTTGGTGCCGTTCTCCTCGATCAGCTCCACCGGCAGGAAGAATAAGCCCTTATCGGCAGCGCCCTTAAAATGCAGGAACCGCTCATGGAGCAGCTTGGTGACCTTGCCGGGGAAACTCTTGGGATAGGGCAGGTTATAATCATCCTCCCGATCCAGGACGATGCCCGCCTCGGTGGTATTGGAGATAACAAACCGCAGCTCCGGGGAAAGATAGAGCTCTCGGTAGGCCTCTGCTTCGCTGACCGGGCTGATCGCCTTTTCCACGCAGGTGATGATCCGCTCCCGATCCACCTTCTCGCCGTCCTGCAGACCGCGTACAACAACATTATAAGTACAGTTCTGCTTGGCAAACCGATCCGGCAGCTCATAGGGCAGGGGGTTGACGATCGCCACATTGGTATCGGCGATACCGCTATCGTTGGCAGTTTCTAAAATATAGTCCGCAAAGGCGCGGAGGAAATTCCCCTCACCGAATTGCATAACACGAATAGGTCTTTTTTTCTTTTCCATTGACGCAAGCATGATGCTACCTCCAATAATTATAACTATTATTATAATATTATAAATTTGCCCGGTAAAAAAGTCAAGACCATCTCTTAGATCCCTTTATAAAAAATACAATAGAAAAAACACCGCCATGCGGTGTTTTTTCGTTATCAAAATCCGAAAATGTTGCCAAAATTCGGATTTACCTGCCCTTGCTGCTGGGGTTTGGTCTGATTTTGGGTGGCAGAGGGGATATACTCGCTGAGGGTCAGCGTCATGGTCTGCTCATTCCCATTCCGCTTGATGACCATGGTAAGGGTATCACCCACCGACTTGGCATCAATCAAGGCATTTGCCTCTGCCTCTGTCGAGACCTTGGTGCCCTCCACAGAAACCACATAATCTCCCGACTGGAAGCCTGCCTTTGCCGCATCGGAATCGGTGCCCACTGCGGAGATATAGAGCCCCATCTCGCTGACCCGATACATCATGGCGGTCATGGCGTCATTGACCTCCACAAAGGTGAACCCGGGATCCACTCTGCCGGTAACATAGCCCACATTCAGGAGATCCTCCACCACCTTGGCAGCAGTGTTGATGGGGATGGCAAAGCCCAATCCCTCGATCTCCTCACCGGCGGACTTGGCATTGACGATGCCCACCAACTGACCGCTGGTATTGAACATTCCGCCGCCGGAGTTGCCGGGATTGATGGCGGTGTCCGTCTGCAAGAGCCGCATGGTGGTATTTTCAATGGTGATCTCTCGATCCAGTGCGCTGATGATGCCGGAGGTGACGGTTCCACCCAGCTCGCCTAAGGGGTTTCCAACGGCAACCACCGTCTCACCCACCGCCAGCTCCGCAGAGCTGCCGTAGGCAGCCGGGGTCAGCTCTGTTGCTTCCACCTTGATGACCGCCAGATCGCTCTTGGCATCGCTGCCGATGAGCTTAGCGGCATACTCGGTGCCGTCCGCCAGCCGAACATTGATATTGGTGGCACCTTCGATAACATGGTGATTGGTGACGATATAGCCGTCCGCGGTGATAATGACGCCGCTGCCGGCGCCCTCGCTGACATACTGCTGCATAAAAGAACCGGTGACGATCTGCTCGGTGGTGATCTCCACCACGCTGTTCTTGACCAGCGCCGCCACTTCGGGGACGGTGAGGGTTTCCTTGGCGTTTCCACCGTCCGCATCCTTCAATTTGGTGGTCTTATAGATCACTGCTGTTCCGGCAGTAACCGTATTGCTTCCAAAATACCGTGCGCCGATCAGACCGCCCGCAAGACCCAGTACCATCGCCAGCACCGCCACGCTTGCCACCACCGGAACAAACACCTTGGCGGTGATAGGCTTCGGCTCCTTTTTAGGCCTCTTCGGTTGGGGCGGTTGATAATAGGACTCGGTTTCTTCTGCCTTCGGCGACTCCGGCTCATGGAATCGGGTCTCGCCGAATTCCGGACGGACATAATGATAGGTCGTGTCCTCCGTCGGGGTAGGCTCGATCACAGGCTCGTCCTTTTTGATGGGCTCGCCGGTCATGGGATCAAAATTATATTCACTCATCGGTTTTTAACCCTCCAGATTTTTTACTTGACTATATTATACCTCAACTTCATGAAAAAAGTGTGAAGAAAAATGGAAAAATCTAAAGATTTTCACAATTTTTTCCGTAGAGCAGAGCAAAAAAATGAAAAAGTCTTGCAATTTTCTCCTCTTTATCATATAATAAATTAAAATGTTGATACATTTCCTGCGGAAATAGTAAGGAATTCGCCCTTAGCAGAGAGTCGGGTCGGCGGCTGAAAGCCCGATAAGCAGCGTTTTCCCCAAGTGTGCGCTCCGCAGTGGTTCCTTTTGCGTCAGTGAAAGGCGGCGTCCTCCGTTACCGGGACCTTTGAGTGATAAATCAGAGTGGAACCGCGTGTTTTACGCCTCTGTTGCCTATGGCAACAGAGGCTTATTTTTTTGGAGGTAGTTTATGTTATTCAAAAAGGTGCGTGAGGATCTGGACGCCTTTATGGAGCGGGACCCTGCTGCCCGCAGCAAGGCGGAGATCTTTTTGCTCTATAACGGCTTTCATGCAGTGCTTTTTTACCGACTTTCACATTGGCTCTATCGCCATAAATGTTTCTTTTTAGCCCGCTGGGTCTCCCAGTATGCCAAGTTCCGTACCGGCGTAGAGATCCACCCGGCGGCAGAGATCGGCAAGGGGCTGGTGATCGACCATGGTACCGGTATCGTCATCGGCGAGACCTGCGTCATCGGTGATCACTGTCTGCTCTACCAGGGAGTCACCCTGGGCGGAACCGGAAAGGATTCCGGCAAGCGCCACCCCACCTTAGGGGACCATGTCATGGTGGGCAGCGGTGCCAAAATTTTAGGTCCCTTTACCATCGGCAGCCATAGCAAGATCGCCGCCAATGCGGTGGTGCTGGAGGAAATACCGCCTCATTCGACGGCGGTGGGCGTCCCTGCCCAAATCGTCAAGCAAAACGGCAAAAAGGTGGAGGAGGATCCTCTGGACCAGGTCCATGTCCCGGACCCCATTGCCCAGGAGCTTGCCCGGCTTACCGCAAAAATTGAAGAACTTGAGAAAAAAATGGAGGATAAATAATATGAAACTTTTTAACACGTTGACCCGTCAAAAGGAAGAATTCGTCCCTATCACCCCCGGTAAGGTGCTGATGTACGCCTGCGGACCTACCGTTTATAACTATTTTCATATCGGTAACGCCCGTCCCTTCATCACCTTCGATGTGCTCAGACGGTACTTTGAGTACCGGGGCTATAAAGTCAAGTTCGTCCAGAACTTCACCGATGTGGACGATAAAATGATCAAAAAGTCCAACGAGGAGGGGGTCACCCTGGCTGAGCTGGGCGACCGCTACATCGAGGAATACTACACCGATGCTCAAGGCTTAGGTGTCGGCAAGGCCACCATCCATCCCCGCGCCACCCATTGCATCGGCGATATCATCCATATCATCGAGGATCTTATTGAAAAGGGCTACGCCTATGAGTCCGGCGGGGATGTTTTCTACTCCACCAAGAAATTCAAGGACTACGGCAAGCTCTCCCATTTGCCTATGGATCAGCTGGAAAGCGGTGCTCGCATCGATGTCAACGACCTGAAGGAGGATCCCATGGACTTCGCCGTCTGGAAGGCGGCAAAGCCCGGCGAGCCCGCATGGGAATCTCCCTGGGGCATGGGTCGCCCCGGCTGGCACATTGAGTGCTCCGCCATGGCGTGCAAATTTCTCGGCAAGACCATCGACATTCATTGCGGCGGCGTAGACCTGATCTTCCCCCATCATGAAAATGAGATCGCCCAGAGTGAAGCCGCCAACGGCTGTGATTTCGCCCATTACTGGCTGCACAATGGTCATATCAATGTGGATAACCGCAAAATGAGTAAGTCCGCCGGTAATTTCTTTACCGTCCGGGATGCGGCAGCGGCCTATGGCTATGAAGCCATCCGCCTTTTCATGCTCTCCTCCCACTACCGCAGCCCCATTAACTACAGTAAGGATGTCCTGGAAGCTGCAAAGGCGAGCCTGCAGCGACTGTATACCACCAAGAATAATCTGGAATATGCCATCAAGGCATCTTCCGGCAAGCTGACCGCTGAGGAAGAAGAATTGCTCAAGGAACTGCCTGCCTTCAAAGAAAAATTCCTGGAGAAGATGGACGACGACCTCAACACCGCAGACGCTCTCTCCGCCATCTTCGACCTAACCCGCTGGATCAATACCCAGCTGGCAGATACCCATTCCCTCCCCTTCCTCAATGCCATGAAGGAACTGTTCCTGGAACTGACCGGCGTATTGAACATCGTCACCGGCGAGCAGGAAATGGAGATCCCCGCCGAGGTCAAAGCCTTGGTCGAGGAGCGGACTGCCGCCCGCGCTGCCAAGAACTTTGCCCGCGCCGATGAGATCCGCGACCAGCTGGCTGCCATGGGCGTCATGCTGGAGGACGGTAAGGACGGCGTGAAGATTTTAATGAAACAGTAAAATGCCCTGCAAAAAACAACCCCAGATTGTACGGACAGTACAATCTGGGGTTGTTTATTTCTTTTCCAACTTTCGGATATATTGGAAGGTCAGAGGCCAGACTGCCCCTGCAAAAAGGACCAAAACAAAGTAGGCGATCATCCGGTGCAGCAGCTCGCCGGGCAAAAAGTCCAGCGCCAGATACAGCGCCTCCTTGATGCCGACTGAAAGCAAAAGCCCGGGAATCCATTTCAGCAGCTGGACCCACCAGCAACCGTCTGTCTTATAGCGGATGTACCGCTGATCCAGCTCGTAGACCACCGCAAAGCCTGCCACAGAACCCAGCATCTTATAAGCATTCTTCAAGGCACTGAATAGTTCTTCCTCGGCAGCGCCGGCAAAAAATTCCATAAAGAGCACCTGACCCACCGACCAGAGCAACAAAACGATCAATAAGACCCGCATCCCCTTTGGATGCTCTGTCGCTTTATGGAGCAGGGGATAAAGACCGAAGATCAGCGCTGCAGCGATCAGAACCGAAACCCCCACATCTAAGGGTGTATGAACGCCCAGATACATCCGAGTCAGCGGGACGATGACGCAGATCCCGATGCAGATGTTCCGAAGCCACCGGCGCCGGGTCCAGCGGGCGATGCCACCGAAAGTACCGACTGCACTCTGGGTATGACCGCTGGGAAAAGAATAGCCCGTCGCCTCAGGAACTGCGCTCTCCACAACGGTAAAATCAGGATCCCTGACCCAAGGCCGGGGAATACGGAAGGTCACCTTCAGCAGTTGATTGATCTGCGTCCCCAAAAAGCCGATGGTCAGCAGATAGTATCCCTTCATCTTATCGACGCACCAGAGGAAAAACATCGCCACCGCCATAAAAACGGTCTCCTCCCCCAGATGGGTGAGCTGTTGCATGATGAAATCCAATACCGGATTGCGCAGGTTTTCTAAGAAATACAAAAATTCCATGGATACTCCTTCCAGATATTCTCACTTTATAGTATCACACCATTTTAAAAAAGTAAACACAAATTAAAGACTTGAAAAAGTTGTCCAATCATTTTATAATGATATCATCAAACATGGAGGTTCACTATGAAAATTCAAAAACTGACACCCGCTGTTAAAAATTATATCTGGGGCGGCACCAGGCTGATCCAAGATTACGGCAAAAAGACCGATGCCCCCACCCTTTCCGAGACCTGGGAGCTTTCCTTTCACCCGGACGGGCTGACTCTCTTAGATGACGGCACCCCTCTTGCAGACGCGGTCACCCGCTCAGAATGGGGTACCAACCTGGAAAAATTTGAAAACTTCCCTCAGCTGATCAAGTTGATCGACGCAGGCAGCGACCTCTCGGTGCAGGTCCACCCCTCCGATGAATACGCCTTGGCGCATGAAAATAGCTATGGAAAGACAGAAATGTGGTATATCGTGGACGCCGCAGAGGGCGCCGGTATTTACTTAGGCTTTAAAGAAGCGATCACCCCCGCTCAGTTGGAAGCCGCCATTCAGCAAAATACCCTCACCGCCCTTCTCAACTTCTTCCCCGTCACCCCGGGCGAATGTTATTTCATCCCCGCCGGCACTATTCACGCCATCGGCAAGGGCTGCCTGATCTGTGAGGTCCAGCAGAACAGCAACATTACCTACCGGGTCTACGACTACGGACGCACTGATGCCGCCGGTAATCCCCGGGAGTTGCATGTGGAAAAAGCCAAAGCGGTAAGTGACCTTAGTAAGTTCGAATATACCCCTCTCTCCCGCCCCGCCGCAGACGGTGAGGTCATCGCGGAATGTAAATACTTCACCGCAAAAAAACTTGCTGTTTCCGGTGAAAAAACGCTGACCTGCGATGAAAGCTCCTTCAAATTCCTTATCTGCTTAAAGGGCAGCGGCACCTTGGAGGAAGACCTGCCCCTCACCCCCGGCACCGCCTATTTCATCCCCGCCGGCTACGGCAGTTTCACCCTGAAGGGCGACGCCCTGCTGCTGACCTCCGAAGTATAATAAAAAACACTCCTTTCATATACTTCTATGAAAGGAGTGTTTTTTATGACCATCGTAACCATCCAGCCCGGCGACAGCCTCTATAAGATCGGCAAGTCATACGGTGTTTCCGTCGATCAACTGGTGCGGGCAAACGGCATCGATCCAAACAAATACTTAGTCATCGGCGATAGCCTGATTGTCCCCTCCCCGGAGGAGCGGAGCGGACCCCTACAGGTCAACGGCTATGCCTACCCCTTTATTGACCGGGAGGTACTGCGCAAGACCCTGCCCTACCTGACCTATCTTTCCATCTTCAGTTACGGGGTTACCGACGAAGGCGGACTGGTCATCCTCAAGGACGATGAGGAACTGATCGCCGCCGCCAAAGCGGCAGGGGTCGCGCCCATGCTGGTGCTGACCACGGTGGACGAGAGCGGCGGGTTCAACAGCGAGCGCGCTGTCCGGATCCTGGACAATGCGGACCGCCGCCAGCGGCTTGCCAATGAACTTCGGGCGGTGATTGAGCAAAAAGGGTACTACGGCGTGGATGTGGATATGGAATATATCCCCGGACGGCTCCGAACGAACTACACCGAGTTGGTGGAATTTCTGAAGACGGAGCTGGCACCCCACCCGGTCTTTATCGCCCTGGCGCCCAAGACCTCCCGGGAACAGCCGGGACTGCTTTATGAAGCCCACGACTACGCTGGCATGGGCGCGGCAGCGGATATGGCGCTGATTATGACCTATGAATGGGGTCACACCTTCGGTCCGCCCATGGCAGTGGCACCGCTGCCCAATGTGACACAGGTGATGAACTTCGCAGTGGGGGAAATTCCCCGTGAAAAGCTGCTGATGGGGATCCCGAACTACGGCTACGACTGGACGCTGCCCTATGAGCAGGGACGCCCCGCCCGGTCTATCGGCAACTATGAAGCCATCGCCATCGCCCGGAAATACGGCGCGGAGATCCAATACGACGAAACAGCGGAATCCCCCTGGTTCCGGTACTACGACACCCGCCGTCGTCAGCATGAGGTATGGTATGAAGACGCCCGCAGCTACCAGGCGAAACTGGGGCTGGTGCGGGAGTTGGGAATCGCCGGTATCAGCATCTGGAACATCATGCGATTTTTCCAGCCCCTCTACACCCTTCTCGACAGCTATTTCAATATTGTGAAGCTTCCCCAGCCCCGGTAATCCCAAATGATAAAAAATGCCTTGTATGAAAAATATACAAGGCATTTTCTATTATTTTAATTTCTCATCAATCGCTTTGGCTGCTTGCTTTCCGGCACCCATGGCAAGAATGACCGTTGCCGCGCCGGTGACTGCGTCACCGCCGGCATAGACCCCCTCACGGGAGGTCAATCCGGTCTCCTCCTCGGTGACGATGCAGCCCCATTTATTGGTCGCAAGTCCCGGAGTGGTGGAGCGGATCAGCGGGTTGGGAGAGGTTCCGATGGCCATAATGACCACATCCATCTCCAAAGTATGCTCACTGCCCTCTTTGACCACCGGTCTGCGGCGCCCGCTTTCGTCCGGCTCGCCCAGCGTCATCTCCACGCAGGAAAGCCCGGTGACATTCTGGTGCTCGTCCCCTAAGATCTCCACCGGGTTGGTGAGGGTCTTGAAGATGATCCCCTCCTCAATGGCATGGTGGATCTCCTCTGCACGAGCAGGAATCTCCTCCATGGAACGACGATAGACGATATAGACCTCCTCTGCACCCAATCGCTTGGCGCAGCGGGCGGCATCCATTGCCACGTTTCCGCCGCCCACCACCGCAACTCTGCGTCCTCTCTGGATGGGGGTCTCGCTATCGGACTCATAGGCTTTCATCAAATTCACTCGGGTCAGAAATTCATTGGCAGAAAAGACTCCCTTGAGGTTTTCACCGGGGATGCCCATAAATCGGGGCAGACCGGCACCACTGCCGATAAATACCCCGTCATACCCCTGCTCAAAGAGCTCATCGATGGAAAGGATCCGACCGATGACCATATTGGTCTCCACCTTAACGCCCATTGCCTTAAGTCCCTCGATCTCCCGCGCAACGATCGCTTTGGGCAAGCGGAACTCAGGGATGCCGTAGACAAGTACACCGCCGGGAATGTGCAGCGCCTCAAAGACAGTGACCTCATAGCCCTTGCGCGCCAGATCGCCGGCGCAGGTGAGTCCCGCCGGACCGCTGCCGATGACCGCCACTCTTTTCCCGTTGGTTTTCGGTTTTTCCGGCTGGGTTTTCGCGTTTGCCATATGCCAGTCGGCGGCAAACCGCTCCAACCGTCCGATGGCGACCGGCTCGCCCTTGATCCCCCGGACACACTTCCCCTCGCACTGGTTTTCCTGGGGACAGACCCGCCCGCAGACTGCCGGCAAGGCGCTGGAGGCGCTGATGATCTCATAAGCGCCCTCAAAATCCCGCTCCTGGATCTTTTTGATGAAGGCGGGAATATCGATCTGAACCGGGCAGCCGCCCACGCAGGGCTTATGCTTGCATTGCAGGCAACGGTTTGCCTCCTCCACCGCCTGCTCGGCGGTATAGCCCAGGGCAACTTCCTCAAAATTTTTATTACGGACCTCCGGCGCAAGCTCCGGCATCTTTTGCTTTTCCATGCTCATATTAGCCATTAGTCCTGCACCTCTTTTCTCATGAGATTGCACCGCTCCTGCTCATAAGCATGATAGGTGCGCCCCCGCTCCATTGCCTGGTCAAAATCTACCAGGTGCCCGTCAAATTCCGGACCGTCTACGCAGGCAAATTTCGTCTCGCCGCCCACCGTCAGCCGGCAGCCGCCGCACATTCCGGTGCCGTCGATCATAATGGGGTTCATGCTGACCACCGTCTTGACGCCGTATTCCTTGGTCAGAAGGCAGACAAATTTCATCATCACCAAGGGTCCGATGGCAATGACCTCATCATATTGATTGCACTCCAGCAGCTGCTTCAGCGCATCGGTCACCAGCCCTTTTTGACCGGCAGAGCCATCGTCGGTCATCAGGCAGTATTCCTGACTGACCGCCTTGAATTCCTTCTCCAGGATCACCAGGTCCCGATTGCGGAAGCCTACGACGGTATCCACCACCGCACCGGACTCCTTCATGGCTTTCGCCACCGGCAGCGCAATGGCACAGCCCACGCCACCGCCCACAACGGCGACCCGCTTTTTGCCTTCCACATCCGTCGGCTTCCCTAAGGGACCCACAAAGTCCGCCAGGCTCTCCCCTTCCTGCAGCCGATCCAGCCGCATGGTGGTCGCGCCCACGATCTGATAGATGATGGTGACCGTCCCCGCTTCCCGATCATAGTCGGCAATGGTCAAAGGGACCCGCTCCCCCCGGTCATCCACCCGCAGGATGATAAATTGCCCTGCTCGGGCTTTTTTAGCAATAAGAGGCGCTTCGATCACCATTTTGGAAACGGTAGGGTTCAGCGACTCCTTTTTCACAATACGGTACATTTTTTTCACACTCCTGTGATTGGTTTTTAAACAAATATATATTATATCGTATAAAAATGAATTTGTAAATAAAAATCCACCCTGACGGGGTGGATTTTTATTTATCGATATTCGATCTCGATGATACATCCTTCATAGGTGAACGCCTGGGTCAGGTTATTTTCATAAGTACCGTCGATCTTGACATAAAATTGCTTGCCTGCGGTAGGACGGATGCCCTGAAAAGACTGGAAGACATTATTCATCACCAGTGGCTGCTGGAACTCCTCGTAAATTTCGGGATATTTAAGGGAGAAGATCTCCCCAACAGTGGTGCTTTCCTCCACCATCAGTTCCCGTTTTTCCATATCTTTCCCCTCGCCGAGACCGGTGACCGTCACATAGACCGGTACGATCTCCGCCTTCTCCTTGCCAAAAGCATTCCAGCAGATCAAGGTCATGGCGGTGATCGCGACGATCAGAAAGGACGCCAGCGAGATTGCCCAATGCTTTCCGATCCAGCGGCAGCATTGCAGGATTTTTTTCAACATTCTTACTTTTCCTCTGCTGCTGCGGCGTCTTCTGCAGCAGCGATCTCCGCGTCAGTCGCCTCCTGCAGCACAGTCTGGACATCAGCACCGTTCAGCGCCTTGCGGAAGCAGGATACGGTCGTATCAAAGGTCAGCGCTTGCTGGCTCATGGGGCGATCAGCCGAGGTTGCATTCTTCACCAGCGCCCCGAGAGAATCCTCGTAGTTAGTACCGTCCAGTTCTTCATAATATTTAAAGTTTGCATAGATGGTGCTTTCTTCCTTAAAGATCTCGTAGAGATCAGCGGAACCGAAATAGTCGCTGCCCAGAAGCTCGACAATGATATCGGAATAGCGGCCATCCTCATCCACCTTATTGAAGAACGCCTTGCTGATGTAGATCCCATGGGTCATGTCGCCGACGAAGGCACCTTCCTCCCGCCGCCCGGTGGGGGTTTTGGGGAAGCCGACGACCTTCACATCGTCTGCGGAAAGCTCACCGCCAAAGGCGTTGGAGGGAGCCACGATCATAGGGGAAGTACCATCCAGGAAGGACTGGACTGCATCCTCAAAGTTGACATTATAGCAATCTGCGGTAAAGGCGCCCAAGCCCTGCAGGGTCTTGATATCGGCAACAGCACGCTCCCAGCTGGAGATGACGCCGAAGGTAGGCTGATAACTGTGCTCCGCGGTACCGCCCTCCGACATGATCAGCTCCTCTACCAAATAATCCAGACCTTCATCGGCAAAGCCGGCGGCGATGGGGGTGAGCCCCTTTGCCTTGATGGCATCGATGGCGGCCAGCAGGTTTTCCCAGGTGGTAGGATTTTCAAGCCCCAGTTCCTTAAAGAGGGACCGGTTATAATAAAGCCCCTGGAAAGTGCCGAAGAGGGGGTACATATAGTTGGTCAGATCGGACTCCTCCGAAATAGCGAAGATCCCGTCGGGAGACTCCTCCAGCACCGCTTCATACTTCTTCTGCAGCGCCTCAAAGGTCAAAAGACTTTCTTTTTCAATGAGGGTATCAATAAATTCCTCCCGGGAAGAGAAGAAACAGGCGACCTTGCCGTTTTCGACCTTCTTTATGAACTTCTTCAGTTCCTTTTCCTCCGTCGGGATCTTGGTAAATTTCACATCGAACTTATAGAACGTTTCAAAATCACTGACAACGCTCGACAAGATCGGTTCCCAATCTGCCCACGCCTCATCGCCGGGTGCCACCGGAATCCCGATGGTCATGGAATACATTTCCAGTTCATCGTCCCCAGCACCGTTCTCATCGTTGGAAGCGCAACCGGTGAACAAACTCAGACCCAAAATTAAAGCCATTAAAAGGCTGATTAATCTGATTGCTTTTTTCATTAGAGATACCTCCACCTTTTATTCTTCGATTATAATAACATAAATAAGAAATAAAATAAAGAGGTTTTTTCAAAAATCTTCTATGATTTTAGAATTTTTTGCAAGCAATGCTCAAACCACTCCACCAATGCAAATTTGATCTGTTGCTTATGCGTGCTTTTTTTGAGAAATTCGGTGGTCTGACCGCCGAGGATGGCGGTCATTTCATCCTCTGCCGTATCCGCCGCCACCGCCGGCGCAATGCAGAGTGCGGGATAGAGGACGCACCAGAAATTCTGTCCCTGCGCCGCGCCGATGCGGATGCTCACCGCCTGATACTTCCCCGCAGGAAAGGAAAGCGTCCCGTAATCCTTGGTGGGAAAAAAGCGAGTTCCGATCTCCAGCGTCACCGGATCTGTGCAGCCGTTCTGCCGCAGGATCCGCTCTGCTTCCTCTGTCAGCCGCTGCCGATTGGCACAGGCGACCGCCAGCGCTTCTTCCCTGCCGGTGCAACCGGTAAAAAGCTCTTCGATCATGGTAAAAACACCGTCCCGCACCTTTAATTTCAGTGCTTGATCCTCGGCGCTGTCCGACTCCGCCACAACATGAAATCGTACTACTCCGCTGCGGATTTCCTCCGCATCCCGCTCCCCGGCGAGCAACAGATAAAGCATAGACACCAGCAGGACCATTGCCGGGACTAAGATGTAGATCAATGTTTTTTTCATAAAAATACCTCCGTGTCAAGATGATCGACACGGAGGTGTTTTCTTATTCAATTACTTGGTACCGAAGATGCGGTCACCTGCATCACCCAAGCCGGGCACGATATAAGCATGCTCATTCAGCCCTTCATCCACATGGGCACAGTAGATATCCACATCCGGATGAGCGTCGGTCAGCGCCTTAACGCCCTCGGGGGCTGCGATCAGACACATAAACTTGATCTTCTTACCGCCCAGCTCCTTGATCTGATTGATGGCATCGATGGCGGAACCGCCGGTTGCCAGCATGGGGTCCACAACAATTGCCAACCGCTTACCGATATTGGCAGGCAGCTTGCAGTAATAGGGATGGGGCTCCAGCGTTTCCTCGTCGCGATACATCCCGATATGTCCGACTCTTGCGGAGGGGACCAGGTTTAATACACCGTTGACCATGCCAAGTCCAGCACGCAGGATGGGAATGACCGCCAGCTTGATCCCAGCGATCATGTTGGTACGGGTCTTGCAGATGGGGGTGGTGATCTCCACCTCCTCCAGCGGCAGATCCCGCATGGACTCATAGCACATCAGCATGGTGATCTCCTCTACCAATGCGCGGAATTGATTGCTGCTGGTCTCCACATTTCGGAGAATAGAGATCTTATGCTGGATCAGAGGATGATCAAAGACGATAACATTCGCCATGAAAGCCACTTCCTTTTCTTTATTTTTACTATTTAAATCGTAACACTGCGTGGGGGACTTTGTCAAGAATTAAATTTCGCAAAATCTGTCAAAAAAGGGTTTACAAACAAAAGAAATTGCGGTATACTTGCAGAGGATAGAACAGGGTCTTTAAATCGATGCGAGACATCGGCAAGAACCACCATAGCAAATTTTGAACGGTCTTGCCAAGCGCCATATGGCAGGGCTATTTTTTTTAGGAGAGATTATGGAAAAATTTCGTTCCCGAATTATGGAGGAAGCGGATGTGCGCCGCGCACTGGCGCGGATCGCCCATGAGATCATCGAGCGGATCGGCACCGAAAAAGAAGTTACCCTCATCGGTGTGGAGCGCCGCGGTGAGCCGCTGGCGGAACTGATCGCCGCGAATATAGAACGATTTTCCGACCTAACCGTCCACCGGGGGACGGTGGATATCACCTTCTACCGGGACGATCTCACCCATAAGCCCGCCCCTCCGGTGGCAGCCGGCTGCCCGGTGGAGGGCAAGACTGTCATTTTAGTGGACGACGTGATCTATACCGGGCGGACCGCCCGGGCGGCGCTGGAAGCAGTCCTCTCCTGGGGGCGTCCCAGCCGGATCCAGCTGGCAGTCCTCATCGACCGGGGGCATCGCGAGCTGCCCATTCGGGGCGACTATGTGGGCAAAAATGTCCCCACCGCCCGCAGCGAGACCATTAAGGTTCATATTCCACCTTATGACGAGGTCATAAACGTGGATCTATATGAAAATCAAATTTAGGAGGAATTTCGAATGAAACTCGTTTTCCAACCCCATGAGAAACCCAAGTTCGGTGCAAACATCGTGTTTGCCATCCAGCAGCTGCTGGCGATCATGGCAGCTACCCTGGTAGTGCCCATCATCATCGGTAACGGCATGACCCCTGCCGCCGCCCTTCTCGGCGCCGGTATCGGTACCTTCGTTTACCTGCTGTTCACCAAGTTCAGAAGCCCCGTCTTCTTAGGCAGCTCCTTTGCCTTCCTTGGCTCCATGGCTGCTGCTTTCGCAGGCGGCGTCTCCATGAGCCTCGGCTATCTGGGTCTGATCCTCGGTGCGGTCTTTGCCGGTCTGGTGTATGTTGTTATCGCCATCATCGTCAAGCTCGCCGGTGTGGGCTGGATCAATAAGCTGATGCCCGCTGTTGTCATCGGTCCTACCGTTGCCATCATCGGTCTTTCCCTTGCCGGCAACGCCATCGGCGACCTGCAGAAGGCTCCCGCCGGCGGTCATACCCTCATCGCCGTTGTCTGCGGTCTGGTCACCCTCTTTGTTACCATCATCGCCTCCACCTTCGGTAAGAAGATGGCGAAGATGATCCCCTTCATCATCGGTATCCTTGCCGGTTATGCAGTCGGCTCTGTCTTCACCGTCATCGGTAATGTTGCAGGCATCGATGCTCTTAAGGTCATCGACTACTCCCCCATCACCGCGCTTTGGGCAAACGGCATCACCCTTGAAACCTTCATTCAGATTCCCGATCTGACCTTCGCCACCGCCCTCAAGGGCATCAGCGAGCTGAACGGCACCTATATTGCTTCCATCGCGGTAGCATACATCCCCGTTGCATTCGTGGTCTTTGCTGAACACATCGCAGATCACAAGAATATCTCCTCCATCATCGAGAAGGATCTGCTGGAGGATCCCGGTCTGCACCGCACCCTGCTGGGCGACGGTATCGGCCCCGCAGCCGGCGCCGTCTTCGGCGGCTGCCCCCATACCACCTACGGTGAGTCTGTTGCCTGCGTCGCTATCAGCGGCAACGCTTCGGTCTATACCATTGGCACCACTGCTTTCCTGGCGGTTCTGATCTCCTTCCTCGCTCCCTTCGTTGCCTTCGTAAACTCCATCCCCTCCTGCGTGATGGGCGGCGTTTGCATCGCGCTCTACGGCTTCATCGCTGTATCCGGTCTGAAGATGGTCCAGAAGGTAGACCTGGAGCAGAATAAAAACCTGTTCGTTGTGTCCACCATCCTGATCTGCGGCATCGGCGGTCTGACCCTGACCTTCGGTAAGGTGACCCTGACCTCCATTGCCTGCGCTCTGATCCTAGGCATCATTGTCAATGTTGTTCTCAATCTGAAGAAAGACTAATTAAATGCTTCTGCAAAAAAGCGGGATGGCTCAGCCATTCCGCTTTTTTATTGTTTGACTTTTTTAAAACTTCCGCTTATAATAAAACCAATCCAAGGAAAAGGAATGTGTTTTTTATGTCTGTTATTTTAGGAGTAGATGTTGGTGGGTCCACCACCAAGATCGTTGCCTTTGATCAAAAGGTCATTGGGATG
>JAZREO010000114.1:0-4024 GCA_045660845.1 Eubacteriales bacterium | reverse complement strand
GCGATCTCTCCCTTTAAGCCTAATCCGTGTACCTTCATTTTATTCCCCTAAAATCTTTTTCAGAAAGGATTTACGGTGGATCGGCGCGGGTCCCAATTCCAGGATCGCTTCCCGGTGGACCTTGGTGCAGTAGCCCTTATGTTTTCCAATACCGTAGCCGGGATAGTCCCGCTCCATCTCGTCGCACAGCCGATCCCGGGACACCTTTGCCAGGATCGATGCCGCCGCAATGGAGGGCGAAACACCGTCCCCGCCGATAATGGGCTGCGCCGGGATGAGGAAGTCCCGGGCAATATTGCCGTCCACCAACGCGAAGTCCGCCTTGACCGGCAGCGCTTCTATGGCACGGCGCATGGCAAGCATAGCGGCGTTGAGGATATTGATCTCATCGATCTCCTCCACACTGCCCCAGCCGATTCCGTAGGCAACGGCATTTTGGGTAATCACAGCAAAAAGCTCTTCCCGCTTTTTGGGAGAGAGCTTTTTGGAATCGTTGAGAGCGGGATGGTTCCAGCCCTCAGGCAGGATCACCGCCGCTGCGCAGACCGGACCGCAAAGGCAGCCCCGCCCCGCTTCGTCCACACCGCAGACCGCAGTATAGCCCTGATTACGGGCATCTTCTTCCCATTTATACTCCAGCATCCGGCTCCTCCAATGAGATCCGCCCGATCTTGCCGCCTCGGAATTCATCCAGCAGGACAGCTGCGCAGCGGGTATAGTCGAAATCATTGCCTCGCAGCAAAAAGCCACGCTTGCGGCAGATCTCCTCATAGACATCCAAGGGCGCCCAACCCTCAATATTCGGCAACTTATACCGCCCTTCTAATTGGCGGGGGTATTTTTCCTGCAAAATTTCGATCAGTTCCAGCGCCAGACCCTCCCGGTCCACCACCTCGTCGCTGACCGCGCCGGTGAGCGCCAGGTGGATGCCCACCTGCATATCTTCAAATTTATTCCATAAAATGCCCGGCGTATCTAAAAGTTCCACATCCTTTTGGAGAGTGTACCACTGCCCACCCCGGGTGACGCCCGGGCGGTCCTGAGCATCGGCAGCACGCCGCTTGCAAAGAGCATTGATGAGGGTACTTTTGCCGGAATTGGGTACGCCGCACATCATCAGACGGATGGTCTTGGTCATCCCCTTCGCCTTGGCGCGCTCCAGCTCCTCCGAGAGAATGCTCCGCACTGTAGGGAGTACATCGGAAACGCCCTGCCCGGTGGTGGTATTCAAAAACAGCACCGGCTGACCGATACGCTTAAAATGCGCCTCCCATGCCTGATTGATCTTCTCATCGGCAAGGTCCCGCTTGGTCAGCACCGTCAGCCGTTTTTTATTCGCTAAAAGCCGATCAAAGTCCGGGTTACGACTACTATTGACCACCCGGGCGTCCGCCACCTCAATAACCAGGTCCACCAGCCCAATATTCTTTTCGATATAGCGCCGGGTCTTGGTCATATGACCCGGATACCACTGGATCTGCAGATTTCCCATTATTCCACCGTCCCGAAGTTGGGAACCAGCCGCAGAAGCAACCGCCCCAAAATGTATTTATTTTCAATAGGTCCTAAATCCCGGCTGTCCTTGGAATTGACCCGGTTATCCCCCAGGCAGAAAACCTCGCCTTCCTGCACGGTATAAGGAAAATCATAGTTCTTAGGCACTGTATAGATCCCTGCATCCAGGTAAGGCTCTTCCAGCACCTTGCCGTCCACCATCACCTCGAAGTTTTCATTAATATCGATGGTCTGACCGGCGGTAGCAATGACCCGCTTGACCAGGACTTTCTCGTCATTATTCTTCGCAACAAAGCAGACGATATCCCCCTGCTCCGGAGTATAAAACAAATTGGAGACCAGCAATCGGTCACGATTGCTGAGGGTGGAGATCATCGAAGAGCCGTCCACGACATAGATCCGGCAAACCAGCGTAAACACCACCATCACCGCCACCAGAGCGATGATAATAGAGTCCGCCAGTTCCATCAATACGCGGGATAATTTATTCATCCGTCTTTGCCTCCTTTTAGGCATTATTGATTATTATAACATATTAATTTAAAGATTGCTATAGATTAAAGAAAAAAGTGTGCCTTAAAAAGAGCCATCATGAACAGGGCACTTGGGGGAGCGAAAAGCGAAGTTAGCGCGATCGGGCACAGGGGATACTCTGCGCTCAGCATTTTTTCGGCTGTCCCGGGCAGCAACGAAAAAATCGCTGTGCTCGAGACTCGGCAGTCCGCAAAGCCTATCGCGGCTTTGCGGCAGCCTCAACGAACCCAAATGGGTTCGATCCCCCGAACGACGATATAAAAATAACCACCCCGGTTGGGGTGGTTATTTTTATGGCGGAGAGAGGGGGATTCGAACCCCCGAACGGGTTTAAGCCGTTACACGATTTCCAATCGTGCGCCTTCGACCAGCTCAGCCATCTCTCCAAACTGCTTGAATAGTATACAACGCCGCGCGCAAAAAGTCAAGCAATTTTTATAAAAGTTTTTATCGAAGTTTACTTCCGTCTTCCCGGAGAAAGGCAAGCCGGCAGACGCGGCGGATCTCCGCGGAGATTCCGGCGTTATTCAAACCCTCTGCTAAATAATTTGGGCTTAAGGAGCGGTCATTGCCGGCGGCGATAGACGCTAAGAGGAAGACCGTTCCCTCCCCCGCCTGCTCGACAGTCAGTTCACGAATGAATTCTCGCAGGTCCACTTCCTTTTCGCTCCGCTTGGTCTTTTTCAAAACTGTCAGCGGACCTTCAAAGGCTTTTTGGATGGTTACCGCATCCACGTCGGTCCGGATCTCCACCCGGTAGTCCGCCCAAGCGATCTGCTTAAAAGAATCCTCCGGCGGATAGATCTCCAAGATCTTTAAACTTTCCGGGAAGGCACTTTTCAATGCCTCAGGATCGAAATCGTCCGTCACCCTAAAATCGAACAATTCTCCCTCGCTCTCGAAGCCCAGCGAAAGAGGCTGAGCAAAGACACAGTAAGGGTGCGGACTGAACCCGCCGGTGCTCCAGAAGGGAATTCCGCTGCGGCGGAGCGCCCGCATCACCGCCCGGTTGAGGTCCAGATGGGAGAAGTAAACAGCGCTGTCCTTTTTGCAAAAGCGCGCCCGCATATCCTTAAACATCGCATTTCCTCCCCATGAGTTTATTGGCTCCGCAGCCGGAGCAGCCCTCCTTGCAGTTGGGCGTGGTCTTGGCTTCGTAACTGCGCTGCGCTTCTGCCATTAAATATTCTTTGGTCACTCCGATATCGATAAAGTCCCAGGGTAAAATTTCACCGAAACTCCGCTTGCGCAAGGAGTAGAAATTCCCATCCACACCGGTCTCTTTGAAAGCCTCCTGCCAACGCTCATAGCTGAAGTGCTCTGTCCAGGCATCCAGCTTTCCGCCGTGGGCTGCCACATACTCCAGCACCGGCGCCAACCGCCGATCTCCACGTGCCAGAATTGCCTCAATCATGGAGGTGCGGCAATCATGATAGCTCAGCGAGATCTGCTTCGAGCGCACCTTCCCATAGAGATAATCCTGCTTGCGGTGGACCTCCTCCTTACTGTTCTGCGCCTCCCACTGGAAGGCAGTAAAAGGCTTGGGAATAAAGGTCGCCAGGCTGACAGCGATATGGATATACCGATTACGCTTTTGCTTATCGGTATCATAAAAATAGCCGATGATCTTATCCGCCATGGAATGGATGGCGTCCAGGTCTGCGTCCGTTTCGGTGGGCAGTCCCATCATGAAATAAAGCTTAACAGAGGAGTTGCCGTTTTCAAAGGCGATGCGGCAACTGCGCTCAATATCCTCTTCTGTTACATTTTTATTGATCACATCTCGCATCCGCTGGCTTCCCGCCTCCGGCGCAAATGTAAAGGTAGATTTCTTTACACCTGTGATCTTGGCTGCCAGCTCTTTAGAGAAGTTGTCCACCCGCAGAGAGGGCAGGGACAGATTGATGCCGCGGGGCTCGGTATACCGGATCAGCTCGTCCACCAGCCTTTCGATCTCCGGATAATCGCTGGAGGA
>JAZREO010000113.1:0-3549 GCA_045660845.1 Eubacteriales bacterium | reverse complement strand
ATCACCGCTGGACAGCGTGGTCTGAACCAGCGCCAGCAGTTCCTTGACAATGCTCGGATACTCTAAGACACTCTTATTCCGCATTTTTCCATAGCAGGCATTGAGGACGATCTCGTGCATTTCGGACCGTGCCGCCGTCCCACCTACATTTTTGCGGGCACGAAGCATCCCCAGAACCTGCATTCCAAAAAGATTTTGAGTGCCGGTCTTTTCGATGAGTTTGGGGCTGATCCCCCGCTTGTTTGCCAGACTGGTGATGACTTTATTAGCCTCTTTGCGATAAGCGCTGGTGACTTCCAACTCCACGCCGCCCAAAATGTCGATCACCTTTTCAATATTGGTGAAGTTGATGACAGCATAGTCCTGGATATCCAATCCAAAGGTCTGGTTCAGGGTCTTAACTGCCAGTTTGGCGCCGCCATAAGCGAAGGCATGATTGATCTTGGTCTTGCCGTGACCTTCGACGTTCACATAGGTGTCCCGCTGGACGGCGGAAAGGCGGATCTCTTTTTTCTTATTGTCCAGGGTGACGATGATGATACTGTCGCTCCGACCTACCATGGAGGCATCGGCGGTATCGATTCCAAAGAGGGCGATGTTGATGATATCATCAGTATGGTAGTCCTGCTCCTGAATCCCTACTTCTTCTTGGGTGGGTGCCTTTTCACGATCCATGCTGCTGAAAATGTGGGTATAGACTCCCCAGAGCCCGCCGCCCAGCACCAGAACGGTGGCAAGAAAGGCGGCGATGAATCGAGTGAGGGGTGTAAATTTGAAATTTTTGAGCATAGTAATACTCCTTTAACGGGAGATAACCTCCAGAGTCTGGCGGGCGATAGCAAGTTCTTCATTGGTGGGGATAACGCAGACCTTCACCTTGGAATCAGCGGTGCTGACAACACGAGCTTCGCCGCGCTTCTTGTTCTCTTCTTCGTTCATCTCAGTGCCGAGGAACTTGAGGGTCTTGACAATGTCGCTACGCATGACATCGTTGTTCTCACCGATACCGGCAGTAAAGACGATGGCGTCCACACCACCCATGGCAGCGGCATAGGAACCGATATACTTGGTTACTTGATAGGTGAACATATCCAGTGCCAGCTGCGCACGCTCGTTCCCCTCAGCAGCAGCGGCATCCAGGTCACGGAAATCGTTGGATACACCGCTAAGACCCAGGGCACCACTCTTTTTATTCATCAGATCGCTCATCTGATCGGGGGTCAGCCCCTCTTTATTCATGATATACATGGCGACTGCGGGGTCGATATCACCGCAGCGGGTGCCCATCAGCACGCCGGCAAGGGGGGTGAAGCCCATGGAGGTATCGACGCAACGTCCGCCGTCTACCGCAGTAATGGAAGAGCCGTTGCCCAGATGGCAGGTAACGATCTTCAGATCTTTGATGTCTTTCCCTAAGAGTTTAGCACATTCTCCGGCAACATATCCGTGAGAGGTGCCGTGAGCGCCGAAACGGCGGATGCCGTACTTCTCATAGTATTCATAGGGGATGGGGTAGATGGACGCAGTCTTGGGCATGCCGTAGTGGAATGCGGTATCATAAACGGTGACCTGAGGAACATCTTTACCCATGACTTCCATGCAGGCACGCAGACCGGTGACCGCTGCAGGATTGTGCAGGGGAGCAAACTCGGTCAGACTCTCCAGGGTGTTGACCTTCTCCTCGTCCATGGGGGTGGCTTCCACAAATACCTCGCCGCCGTTAACAACACGGTGCCCCACCGCGGAGATCTCCGCCACATCCTTGATCACGCCCCACTTAGCGTCCGTCAGGTGCTCCAGCACTACCTTGATGGCCTCAGCATGGTTGGGCATGGGGTGATCCAGCTCCAGCTTTTCGCCGTTGGCGTTATGGACAAATTTGCCGTCCAGACCGATCCGGTCGCAAAGACCCTTTGCCAGAACGCCCTCGTTTTCCATATCGATCAGCTGATATTTCAGAGAAGAGCTCCCTGCATTGATGACCAGAATTTTCATGTTATAACATCTCCTTAAAAAATATCTTTCATTTTGCAATTTAATATTATATAATAAAAACAAGAAACTTTCAACCATTTATTTCAAAAAGGAGGCAGTCTTCATGATCTATGCGGTAATCAGCGAATTCAATCCTTTCCATAACGGTCATCAGTGGCTGCTTTCCCAGCTTCCCCGGGGGGATGAGGACTATACCGTCTGTATTATGAGCGGTAGTTTTGTACAGAGAGGAGAACCGGCAGCGTATGATAAATGGAGTCGTGCGTCGGCTGCTGTTCGGGGCGGAGCAGACCTGGTATTGGAACTGCCGGTGCCTTATGCCCTTTCTGACGGGGACCGCTTTGCCGCCAAGGGCGTAGAACTGGCGGCGGCAATGGGTCAGCCGGTGACGATGGCGTTTGGGACAGAATGTGAGGACCTGGATGGACTGTCCAGACTGGCAGCAGTCCCGGAGGAGACCCTCTCTCCGTTGATGAAGGAGTTTTTAGATGGAGGACTGTCCTACGGCGCTGCCCGCCAGGCGGCACTGGAGCAGCTGCTTCCGGCGGATAGCGCCCTTCTGCTCTCTCCCAATAATCTGCTTGCCTGCGGCTATATCCGGGCGTGCCTCAAGCGGGGACTGCCTTATATCGGCATCCGTCGCTCGGTGCCCCATGATGGTGCGCCGGAGGGGAATATCGCCTCCGCCTCCTATATCCGCGCCCATAAAGAGGTGTTTGACCGTTATTGCCCTTTTTTTCAGCAACCTGTATTGGATTCCGCTGCCGCAGAGCGGGGGATTCTAACCCTATTAAAAACCAAAACTGCCGCCCAGCTGCGGGAGACCGCCAATATCAGCGAAGGGCTGGAGAACCGGATCTTAGACGCACTTTTTGAGACAGATGGACTGTATTCTCTTTATGATCGCATCAAGACTAAGCGATATTCCCATGCCAAGCTGCGCCGTGCGGTGAGCAGCGCACGCCTCGCCACCCCCGCGGGGATGCCGGAGCAGCCCGCGCCGTACCTTCGGGTGCTGGCATTTGGCGAGCGGGGACGCGGACTGCTGCGCTCCCTCCGCCAGACGGCGGCACTGCCGGTATGCCAGACCGGGCGGGAGTGCGAGGAGGCGAACGCTGCCTTTTTCGCTGTTGAGCGGGTGGCGACGGACCTATGGAATTGCTGGAGCGAGCAACCCCTGCCCAGCGGAGAAGACTACCGTAGAGTGAGTTTGTTTGAATAAAAGGTTGTATTTTTACCGATTATATGGTAGAATGAACTGAATGTGATCGTTGCACCGGCGTTGCCGGTGATGCAAAAAGACTTTCGGACCGCCGTGGGAAGTCTTATCATAACTCGTTTAAAAGAGGCTTTTAAACGGGTCTTTATCCTATGTCTGAAACTACTTATTTTTATTTTGTAAGAAAGGAATTTTATGGAAAAAACAAAGAAAGAAACCAAGGATCGGGCAGCAGCGCGTAAGGTTAAAAACCACCGCTCTGCCAATACAAGGAAATTAGAGGATCTGCTGAATAATTCGGATCTGATCCTGGCTGCGGACGGCAAGCGGGGCGC
>JAZREO010000112.1:0-1203 GCA_045660845.1 Eubacteriales bacterium | reverse complement strand
GCCGACGGTGGCGCTCTCCGAATAGTTGGGACTGACCATGAAGCGGTTGCCGGTAGTATAGGCTGTATAGATACCGCCATCATTATTGGCATTAAGGATGGAATACAGCTCCGCATCCTTACGACCGGGACGGCTGACGATGAGGGGCCATTCTTGAGCATTTTCTTTGTCTTCCGCTGTTACCGTCACTTTATAGACATTCTCCCCCATGGGGATCTCCTTGAGCAAATAGCGCCCGTCCTTGGGGGTCAGCACCGTTCCGTAGACCGGCTCTACCACCTGCGCAGTCGCTCCATCGGATACGGTCAAAGAAAACTCCGTTTCCTGCGTATTGGTGTCCAAAAAAATTGTCCAGATATTTCCGCTCTTGACAACGCGGTCCGCTGCGGTCCAGATGGAGGACAGCTCCGTTTCCTTACGACCGGGACGGCTGACGATCAGCGACCAGTCCTGCTGATCGTCACCGTTCTTTACGGTCACCTTATAAACGCTTTCACCGGCGGGGATCTCTTTCAGTGAATAGACGCCGTTCTTCGAAGTCAGGGTCGTACCGTAAACCGGATCCACAACCTCAACGGTCGCTCCATTGGAAACAGTAAAATAAAAATCCGTTTCCAGAACATAGGGATTCATGGTAATGGTCCAGTTATTTCCGCTCCGTTCAACTTTGTCCGCCGCGGTGGTTTTCACAGACAGGATCTCTGTCTCATTTCCTGCCGACGCTGCTATAGCCACGACAGAAAGCATCGAGATCGTCAGCAATACTGTCAGAAGAACACAAAACAGCCGGGTTGAATTCTTTGCCATATCTTTGCCCTCCCTTTAGTAGAAAAGATAATGATTAATACTAAAATTATAGCAAATGCCCTGTTAATTAGACAGAACCTTATGTTGCTTTTATTAAACAATTTGTGATATCTGCTTGGGGTTATTCTTCCGCGGGAGATTCCTCTTCCTCCCGGGCGGCACCGGCAATATCGATGACCTTAACGCCCTCGCTGAGACGCACAACACGCACACCCTGGGTGGAGCGGCTCAGCTGAGAAATTTCTTCCACCTGGCTCCGCATAATAATACCGCCGCTGGTGACCAGGAGCAGATCCTCGCCTTCCTCTACCATCCGGATGGCGGCGATCTTACCGGTCTTTTCGGTGATATTATAGTTGGAAATACCCTTACCACCGCGGCTCTGCAGCCGGTACT
>JAZREO010000111.1:0-7068 GCA_045660845.1 Eubacteriales bacterium | reverse complement strand
TCCTGAAGCCCCATCTTATGAACGATACGACCGGACATGGGGAACGCCGAGATACCGGCGGCACCGATCATGGGGTTGATCTTTTTCTTCATAAAGAGGTTGAGGAACTTAGCAAAGAGTACACCGCCTGCGGTATCCACGATAAACGCGATCAGACCCAGACCTAAGATCAAGAGGGTATCTACCTTCAAGAACTGCTCAGCAGTCATATTGAAGGCAACCGAGATGCCGAGGAAGATGGTGATCAGGTTCGCCAGCACCTTCTGCGCCGTCTCAGAAAGAGACTCCAGCACGCCGCACTCGCGGATCAGGTTACCGAACATCAAGAAACCGATCAGCGCAGTTGCCTGAGGGACAACGGCGGAAACAACGATGGTGATAATAACCGGGAACAAGATACGGGTCAGACGGGAAACGGACTTCTGCTCATAAGGCATCCGGATCAGCCGCTCCTTGCGGGTGGTCAGCATCTTGATAACAGGCGGCTGGATGATGGGCACCAGCGCCATATAGGAGTATGCCGCAACGGTGATGGCACCTACATACTTAGAGCCTAAGGTATTAGCAACAGCGATAGAGGTAGGACCATCCGCTGCACCGATGATGGCGATAGAAGCCGCATCGATCTCAGGGAAGAACATCCGCGCCATCGCCAGGGTAAAGAAGATACCAAACTGGGCGGCAGCACCGAAAAGCATTAGCTTAGGGTTGGAAAGCAAGGGACCGAAGTCGATCATGGCACCGATGCCGATAAACAGCAAGAGCGGGAATAGCTCATTGGCGATACCGGCTTCATAAAGTTCCTTGATGGGACCTGCCAGGGCATCGGAAAAGGGAATGTTGACCAGAATCGTACCAAAGCCCATGGGCAGCAGCAGAGTCGGCTCCATCTCCTTTTTAATCGCCAGATAGATCAGCAGACAGCCGACAAAGATCATCACCAACTGCTGCCAAGTGAATTCCAATAGGTTCGCATAAAGAATATCCATGTTTTCTCTCCTTATTTTTAATCCATTCGAACTTTGAAATTATAGCATATATTTATAAGCATTGCAAGTACAAATTACAGCAATTTCCGCCGCAGATCCTCGGCAGAATCGGGATGAAGCAGCGCCGGTGCAATATCCAGCACCGTCTTGCAGCCGCTCTCCCCTTTTTGGCTCAGCCGGTACGCCGCCCGGGCATACGCCACCAGTACGCTGGAGGTGAATTCCGGGTTGGAGTCCAAAGTCAGCTTATATTCCACAATGTGCTTGTTTTCTCCCTCAAATCCGGTGGTTCCGCAGCGGAAGACCATGCCGCCGTGAGGGATGCCTTTATGCTCTCGGTCCAGCTCGTCCTGGGAGATAAAATGGACGGTGGTATCATAGTCGGCAAAGTAGTTGGGCATGGTGACGATTGCCTTTTCGATGGCGGCAAGATCCGCCCCCTCTTTTGCCACAACAAAACACTCCCGGGTATGCTTTTCCCGGATGGTCAGCTGAGGATTTTCCCCCTTGCGGACCCGCTCCAATGCATCCTCCACCGGAATGGTGTACTGCCGGGCGTCCTGCACCCCGTCGATGCGGCGGATGGCGTCGGAATGACCCTGGCTGACCCCCTTGCCCCAGAAGGTATAATCCTCTCCATTGGGCAGGATCGCCTGACCGTAGGCACGGTTCAGAGAAAACAGACCGGGATCCCAGCCCACAGAGATGATACCGATCTTCCCGCTCTCCTTGCAGGCGGCATCCACATGAGCAAAATGCTCCGGGATCCGGGCGTGGGTATCAAAGCTATCGATGACATTGAAATGCTTTGCCAGGGCAGGGGTCTGCTCCGGCAGGTCGTTGGCACTGCCGCCGCAAAGGATCATGACATCGATCTCATCCTTCATTTCATGCACCTGCTCCATAGAATAAACAGCGACACCGGTACGGGTCTTAACATCAGCGGGATTCCGCCGGCTGAATACCGCCACCAGCTCCATATCGCTGCTGGTGCGCAGGGCACTTTCCACACCCCGCCCCAGGTTGCCGTAGCCGGCAATTCCGACTCTGATCTTCATAACCATCTTCCTCTCTTATCTTTTATACCGAGCGACCTGCTGCTCATAGAGTTCTTCCAATTGAGCCGTCATTGCCCGCGCATTGAATTTTTCTTCATATTCTGCCTGCGCACCTCGGCTCAAGCAGTTGTAAAGCTCCTTATCCTCCAGCAGCCTTGAGATAGCGTCCGCCATGGCGGTAGCATCCCGCTGAGGGACGACCAATCCATTCAGCCCGTTGGTCACCATATAGGGGTTCCCTCCGGAATCGGTTACCACCGAAGGCTTGGCAAGGCTCATCCCCTCCGCCAAAGCAATAGAGGACGCCTCTGCACCATGGGAACAGTTGAGATTTACATCGCAGATATTGCAATAGGGTGCCACATCCAGGACAAAGCCGGTAAAATGCACCATATCCTCGATCCCCAGCTCCTTCACCTTCTGCTCCAGCTCTGCTCTGCAGCTGCCGTCGCCCATGAGAATGAATTTCACCGGCTTGCCCTGCAGCAGCTTTGCAGTCTCCAGCAGGTAGGAATGACCCTTATAGACCTCCATCCGCGCCGAAAGGAGACAGATAAAGTCCTCCGCGCTAAAGCCCAGCGACTGCCGAAATGCCAGATTTTCCTCCGGAGAAAGCACCTGTACCGGCTCCACGCCGTTGATGATGACAGTGATCTTTTTAGGATCCACCCCTGTATCCACCAGGTTGTCCTTCGCCACATGGGCGACTGCAACCACTGCGGTGGAAAGAGTATTGTTGAGGAGTCCGGAGATCTGCTTGCGGGGGAAGGTCTTATCCTTTTTGGGGATCTCAAAGGCAGAATGGCGGGTATAGATCCGCACCGGCACCCCCATCATCCAGGCAGCGATCTTCGCTGCAAAGGAGGAATGGGTATGGACGATATCGGGCTTTTCTTCCCGGATGATCTTTTTATATTCGGCAACAGCACCGCGCTCCCAGGAGCGGTCATGCCCCTTTTCCGTCTGAATGACCCGGTAGCCCAGCTCCTCGACCAGCGCCACCAGCGCGCTTCCGGAGGGCACCGCCACCACCATCTCAAATCGCTGCCGGTCCAGGCACCGCAGGGTCTGCAGCACCACCCGCCCGGCACCGCCTAAGGTGGCATCGGTCATGACTGTCAGAATTTTGATCATACCGCCTCTCCTTTTCAAAAAATCTCCGTTCTTGACTGCGCTGCGTGCGCAGCCTATCTGCATTATTATAGCATAGCCTCCCTAAAAATACAACAATTATAAGAAAAAACAACCGAATCCTCTACCGTATGGCATCTGCAAAACCGTCATTTTTTGATATGAAAAAAATAAAAAAAATTCTGGACAAATCACAATAATGCTGTATAATATTTTATAGAAATATAAGGAAGGTTTCCCTATATTAATTCTAAATGATTATGGAGCGTGATTGCAAATGAAACTGATCATCAAAAACAACTATGATGAAATGAGCGCATGGGCAGCGCAGCACATCGCCGATGCCATCAACAACCATAAGGAAGACCGTCCCTTCGTACTGGGACTTCCCACTGGTTCTTCTCCTCTCGGCGTTTATCGAAAGTTGATCGAGATGAACAAAGCGGGTGCTGTAACCTTCAAGAACGTGGTAACCTTCAATATGGACGAATATGTAGGTCTGCCCCGGGAGCATGACCAGAGCTACTGGTATTTCATGCACGATAATTTCTTTGATCATATCGACATCCCTGCGGAAAATGTCAATATTCTCAATGGTATGGCGGAGGATCTGGAAGCGGAGTGCATCCGCTACGAGGAAAAGATCGCCTCCTACGGCGGCATTGATCTCTTCCTGGGCGGCAGTGGCGTAGACGGTCATATTGCCTTCAATGAGCCCTTCACCTCCCTCACCTCCCGCACCGGGATCCGTGGCCTGACGCAGGACACCCTCATCGCCAACTCCCGCTTCTTTGATAATGACCCCAATAAGGTCCCCAAAACTGCCCTTTCGGTGGGCGTCGGCACGGTCTGCGACTCTAAGCAGGTCCTTCTGCTGATCAGCGGTCATAATAAGGCTCGCGCCCTGCGTCATTGCGTGGAAGGCGGCGTGGATCATGCCTGGACTATCAGCGCCCTGCAGCTTCATAAGGACGGGATCATCGCCTGCGACGAAGAAGCCTGCGGCGAACTGAAGGTCGATACATATAAGTACTTCAAAGAAATCTATAAGGACGAAAAATAAGCCAAACGAAAATGGCTTCTGGGAGGACCTCCTCCCGGAAGCCATTTTTTAATGGGTCAAAAGCTGCGTAGCCCCTCGGCTTTTGCCTGCCAGGCGATCTCGCCGCTGACGATCGTGAATTTCACAGAAGAAGCGATCTCCAAAGGATTTCCATCATAAATGACGATGTCCGCATCCTTTCCTTCCTTTAAACTGCCCAATCGGTGATCCACGCGGCAAATACGGGCTGCATCGATGGTGATCGCACGCAGGGCGCCCCATTCGCTCATCCCCTCCTTAACAGCAAGTCCGGCGCAGAGCGGTAAATATTGAATTCTGGATACCGGATGATCTGTGGTCAGCGCCACCAAAACTCCCGCCTTTTCCAGGATGCCCGGCGTTTTGAAATCCGAAAGGCTCACTTCATTCTTGCATCTGGATGCAAGAGAAGGACCCACAATCGCCGGATAACCGCTTTCTGCAATTGAGTCAGCAATCAGATGACCTTCGGTACAATGATCCAGTGTAAGCCCCAGTCCAAATTCATCGGCGATACGGATAGCTGTAAAGATATCGTCCGCACGGTGCACATGCGCTTTCAGCGGTATTTTCCCCTCAAACAACTCCTGATAGCATTTATTTCCAAATGTTTCCTGTTCCCCATTACTGTCGCTGAAAGACTGCTGCGCAATTGTCAATTCTTCTCGAATCAGCGATGCAATACCCATGCGGGTGGATGGCATATTTCCATTGGGACCATAGTTTGTCATGGGATTTTCACCAAAGGCTATTTTCAAAGCAGCGGGTGCCAAAACGACCATATCGTCGATTCGTCTTCCGTGCGTTTTGATAAAAGCAAACTGACCTCCCATCGGATTTGCACTGCCCGGTCCCACCATCACACCTGTGATACCGGAAGCCAGCGCATTGTGAAAGGCACTGTCCATGGGGTTGATCCCATCGATCGCACGAATACATGACGTGATGGGATTTGTCCCCTCGTTGCTTTCATCGCACTGATTGGTCTTTTTTTCCTCCGCAAGCCCGATATGGCTATGAGCATCGATAAAACCCGGATATACGCGCAAACCAGCGGCATCAATCATTTTCATATGCTGAGTAGGCGTTATGTTTCCGGCAATACGAAGAATCTTTCCATTGTCGATCAGTAGATCCGCATGGATTTCTTCCTTTTTCTGCATTGTAAAAACCAATCCATTTTTTATCAAAAGCACGTGCAAACCTCCTGAAATTTTTTTCATGTATAGTTTTTCTAAAAGTAAGCAAACTATACTTGAAATCAATTTAAGGAGAAATTTTTATGAACAACAACTATCAAAACAATCAAAATAGTCTGAACAATCAGAACAACCGCAACAGCAACAGCAACAACAGCAACAACAACAGCAACAACAACAGCAACAACAGCAACAACAGCAACAACAGCAACAACCGGAACAACAACCGGAACAACAGTCAGAGCAATAGCCAGAATCGATAAAAATTATCGATATATTTAATGCTCTGAAAAATCCCAAGCAAAAGAACGGCGGCAAGGATCTCTCCCTGCCGCCGTTCGTCTGTTAGGTGTAATCAAATCGGTATAGCAACAATTATAAAATAATGGCAGACAATGAAAACCACTGTCTGCCATTTATAATCGTATGTTAACTTAGTATTATTCCCACTCTTTTTCGGTGTTCTTCTTTTGCTTATTTATGCCCTAAATATTATCCTAAACGGCAATTTTGAACCTGTTTTTCCACCCATTATTTCATTTATCAAAATTTTTGTTGCAGAAAAAGTTGCAAAATCGCCTGCGGAATTGTGTCAGGTGGTTGTGATGCAACTGCTTGTTATAACAGGTATGCGTTTATCTTCCGTTGATCTGACAGCGGCAATAGATACGGCTTCCGAGGAATGCCAGCAGCGATGCGACGACAACGTAGATCAAAGGAACGATTTGATATGAGGTGAAGTGCATTCCAAACATAGAAATCAAACGGCTATCAAAGGTGTTCCACATGGACAGAAAACAGGTAGGAAGATAATCCCATAACTGTCCCAATATGCGATACTGTGCCGGTATCTGAATAATCATTCCTGCAAGGATCATGCCGGTGGTAACTGACATTGCGGCAATACTGCTACTAAAAAGCTCGGACAAAAGCATGACGAATACGCTGATAAAAATCGCAGTCACAATCAGACATCCGTATGCAACAAGACATGCTTGTCCTATAGTGATATTGCCAGCGTAGCCGGTATAAAATAGCTGTATTGCGGCATCAAAACCCTCCGAACCGTATACCCGCAGACTCAGCACCCAGGTCAGCAATGCCATAAGCAATGCACCCACACAGCCAACTGTGATTCCTGAAAGCAGCTTGACCCAATAGAGCCGTTTTTTACCGTTCGAGGTGCATAAAACAAGCTGATCAGTTCGGTGAGTATGCTCATCAGGAAAGCTACTTGAAAGGGTGATAGCGACATAAATCAGCATCATAAAGCCTACGGTGAGAAAGGTTTCTAAGATGCATCCGTATCCTTCGTGGAACTGATATACAATAGGAGTTTCAAGACTATCTGCATGACTTTGCCAATATGATATCTCAGCCTCAGTCAGATAGTTTTTAACAGCCGATTCTTCAAAGCGTTCTCTCATGGCAGCATATAACGCAGCTTCATCAGGAGACCACTGCTGGGCGGTTCCTTTGTCCATACCGGTCCATGACCTGATCAAATTGAAGATATCGCTGTACGGACGGGCATAGGTCTGGTATTCTTCAGTTAAAACATAGTTGGTGTCTATGGGCAAATCCTTGTAGGCGGCAATGGTTTCCTCCAG
>JAZREO010000110.1:0-11375 GCA_045660845.1 Eubacteriales bacterium | reverse complement strand
TCCTGGCGGCTGGCGGTCTTAGTACCTGCGCTCATCAGCTGCATATAGTCGACGATGACCAGATCCAGCGCCGGCAAGCGGCGAAGCTTGGCTTTCATCTGGGCGACGGTCATATCCGGCGTATCGTCCAGATAGACGTTTGCCTTTGCCAGAATAGAGGAGGACTGACCCAGACGCACCCATTCATTGGAACTGAGTTCGCCGGTTCGGAACTTTTTATTGTCCACTCCGCTATGGCTGGCAAGCAGACGGTTTGCCAGCTGCTCATTACTCATTTCCAACGAGAAGATGGCGACAGTCTTACCCTGCAGACCTACATTCTGCGCAATATTCAACGCAAGAGAGGTCTTACCCAGGCCCGGGCGGGCTGCCAGCAGGATCAAGTCGCTCTTGCCGAAGCCGGAAAGGACACGGTCCAGATCCCGGAAGTTGGTCTGCAGACCTGCGTACGCCGCCCGGTCCTGGGCGATCTTGGACACCCGATCAAAGCTTTGCAGGATCGCCGTCTTCAGCTCCACCATGGCGGTATTGCTCTGCTGATCCCGGATCTCAAAGATCTTGGCTTCCGCCATATCTAAAATTTCCTGCACCTCATCACTGCCGGAATAGCAGGCGTCGGTGATCTCATCGCAGATGCTGATCAGACGGCGCAAGTTCGCCTTTTCCACAACGATCTTGGCATACGCCGCCACATTCTTGGTACTGGGGACAGCAGATGCCATATCATAAAGCAGTTGCTTCGCCTCGGTCTCCTCATAGATCCCTGCGGCGACCACCTGATTCAGCACCGTTACAAAGTCGATCTTGGCGCTGGTCATGTACATTTCTAAAATCTCGCTATAGACCCGACCGTATTTCTCTACATAGAAGTGCTCGGGACGCAGGATCGCCGCCAGGTCTTCCATGCACTGAAAATCTACGATCAGGGATCCGATGATGCTCTGCTCTGCCTCTAAGCTATGAGGCATTCGTTTCAAATCTTCAAATTCCACGGAGTGTATTCTCCTTTTTTAATTAGTCTTCTTTCTCTACAGAGACATTGATCTTGGCAGCGATGCCGGTATAGAGCTTGACGGTGCAGGCATAGGTGCCGAAATTTTTGATGGTATCCACCACCAACTTTTTCTTGTCCACCGCCACGCCGCTTTCCTTTTCAATCAGCGCTGCGATCTCCTTGCCGGTAATGGCACCGAAAAGCTTGCCGCTTTCGCCACCCTTCGCTTTCAGAATGAAGGTCTTGCCGTCCAACTTGGTCTTATTCTCCTGCGCCGCAGCAGTATCCACATCGATCTTATGCTGGGCTGCGGCTGCCTTGCCGGCAAAGTCGTTTTGCACCTGGGCATTGATGGGGCTCGCCAGACCCTTGGCGATCAGGAAGTTTCGTCCGTAACCGTCGGAAACATTGACGGTATCGCCCTTTTTACCCTGTCCTTTTACATCTGCCAATAAAATAACCTTCATTATTCTTCTCCTTTCTGTTCGTCCTGCCGGATGATCTCGATCAGCCGTTCCATCACTTCCGACAGTTCCATATCTTTGATCTGAGCACCCGCTGAGGCGCGGTGTCCGCCGCCGCCCAGCTGCTCCAGAATGGTCTGCACATTATAGGTGGCGTCGCAGCGACCGGAGATATGCACCTGGTCCCCTGCCTCGAACACCACAAAGGCACCGGTGATCTCCGCCACATTCAGCAGTTCATCCGCCGCTTTAGCGGCAATGACCTTGATGCCGTCGAAGGGCTCCTGATCCCAGCAAGCCACAGCGATATGGTCCGTGACCATCTCTGCCCGGGAGATCATCTCCATCTGCTTACGGTAGGATGCCAGGTCATTTTTGAAAAAGCCCCGGATCTCCTGAGGATCCGCTCCTGCCTTACGGAGGGCTGCCGCCGCCTCGAAGGTACGGGAGCCGGTCCGCTCGGTAAAGTTTTTTGTATCTAAAATAATGCCTGCCAGCAGTACCTGTGCCTCGATCTTATTCAAGCGGCAATTCTTAATATTCTCGGTCAGCTCGGTGACCATCTCACTGCTGGAGGAGGCGTTGGGTTCATGGAAAGAGACCACCGTATCGGTGATCGCACCCTCTACCGCTCGACGATGATGGTCGATGATCACCACATTACGGAACATATTCAAAACCTTTTCGCTCTCGATATAATCCAGGTCATGGGTGTCCACCACTACCAAGAGGGCATTTTCCGCCATGGGGCGGGTCATACGGGAGACCTCTAAAAAAACCTTCTCATAGTCTGTCTCCATCAGCATATCCAGCATATCCTGGCAGAGATTTTCCTGGGCGTTATAGAGAATATACGGCTTTTTGCCCAAGGCGCTGACGATCTTCGCCACACCCACCGAGCCGCCGATACAGTCCAGGTCGGCAAATTTATGACCCATGATGTAGACCGCTTCCGCTTGCTCGATCTGCGCCTTCAAGGCATCTGCCACCAGACGAACCTTGACCCGCTTGCGGCGGTTGCCGCTCTCGGAGTTGCCGCCAAAAAATTCATAGCGCTCCTTATTGGCATTGGTCACCGCTGCCTGGTCACCGCCCCTGGAAAGGGCAAGGTCCAGGGCGCTGCGCGCTGCCTCATCTGTCTGGAGAATATCGCCGTCGCCGATCCCGACACCCACAGAAAGGGTGGCATGAAGAACGCCCTCAATACGGATGTCCTTGATCTCATTGAGGATACGGAATTTGGTCTCCCGCAGGGTATCCAGATACCGCCGCTCAAAGAGGATCATATACTTATCGGTCTCCGGCTTCATCACCAAGCCACCAAGCAGCTTTGCCAGCTGCCGCACCCGGACATCGACTCGGTTAACAAAGGTGTTCTTTTGCAGGGAGGTGACATTTTCCGGAATCTCGTCATAGGAATCCAGCAGCAGGTATGCCACGCAGAGGGTATCTCCTCTCAGCTTATGGATCTGCTCATGGAGAGTATGGTTATCCATCCAGTAGACGGCATAAAAATGGTCCTTGCCCTCTTCTCCTTGGCTGAGGATGTAAACGGTATACTTTTTATCCGCAAAGGTAATATCGTATTTGCCGCTTTGGTGCTTTTTGATTTTTTCAAAGGAAATATTCTTATTGATGGCTCGGACTTTTTGCCCGAAGATCTCATGGATATTTCCGTCGTGGAGTACCTGATGGAACAACTCATTATACCAGATGATCTCGCCCTTATCGTTGAGCAGGGTGATGGGCATAGGGAAATTGGTCAGGTTTTCCCGGGTCGCCTCATCCAGATAGGAGGTGATATTCTGCAGGTAGCTATAGACATGCCGGTTACGCTTATTGATGGTGATGAGGTTGAAGGCGATAAACACTGCAGTAAAGATCAGCTCCGCCAAGCCCCACCAGGGCTGCATCACCATCGTCACCAGGGAGAAGATCGCCAGCATAACATACAGGATGATCTCCACCCGGGAGATATGGATTTTCATGGATTTCATGATAAAAAGCCTCCTTTAGGAAGGATTTTTGAAAGTTTTAGGCAGCGTTGCGATCCACCAGCCCACATACATGAGGATGGTATTGACACTGAGCAACGATCCGCCCACCGAAAAATAAGAAAGGGCGAAAAGAAGCCCGATCAGCATCGCCTGCAGAGCGGGGTGCCAGCTTTTCCTATATAGCAGCCGCCGCAGTCTGTAAAGGGCGGTAAAGACAAAGAAAAATCCGAAAAGATTCAGCACCGCCAGAAGGATCTGGAAATAGGTGCCGCCCACCAACTCTACCAGGATATAGCAGCCCATAAAGAGCCAGCTGATCCCTCTGCCGGGGATCAGTACCGACCAGCTGCCCAGCCAGCGTGCCCCTTGGGGAAAAGAGCGGTCCGCTCCAAAGATCGCCAGGAAAAACAGCCCGAAAAGGGCAAAGGCGATCATCGTCACCAGATAAAAGCCCATGGTGGTCGCCTGGCTGCGGAGAAGATCGAACATTTCCCCCAGCTGCTCCGGCAGTTGCTGGTTATAAAGCTGCTGATACAGCGTCTCCATCTGATCCACCATAGTAGCATAGCGGGCCGCGATCCGCTGGGTGATGACAGAAAGGTCCCAACTGCCGAAATGCAGTTTACTATAGACCAGCGTTCCGCCGACCCAGACTGCTGCTGCCACAGGCAGCGCATAACCGGTCAACGGACGAAGCTTTTTAAAATAAGCCCAAAAGAGGGTCACCGCCAGCGGGGTTCCGCAGCAAAATGTCCAGGAGAGGACGGCAGTCGCCACATTCCCGGTGGCGTAGCCCAGCACCGGCAGCGCCGCGGCAAGGGTCACCCAAGCGGGCAGGCTGCCCACCCGGCGATAAGCCGCCAGCAAAAGAACCGGAACCGAGATCATTGCCGCAAGCAGCACCAGTCCATAGCCGGCACTAAAGCCGCTCAGTCGATAAACACTTCCGATATAAAGCAGGATCAGCAGAGCACCGCCCAGACTGAGCCAACCTTTTAACCGTTCTTTTTTCATTTTTGCTCGCTTTCCTTCGCCATAATGGCATTGACCCGACGCTCATGGCGTCCGCCGGCTTCAAATTCTGCGGAGAAATATTCCTCCACAATTTTCAGTCCCAGCTCGATGCCCAGCACCCGAGCGCCCATACAGAGGATATTGCTGTTATTATGAACCACCGTCATTTTGGCAGAATAGCAATCGCTGCAGACTGAGGCGCGGATACCCCGTACCTTATTGGCAGCCATGCTCATGCCGATGCCGGTACCGCAGACCAGGATACCCTTATCTGCTTTCCCGGCAGACACTGTCTCCGCTACTAAGAAAGCAGCATCAGTATAGTCACAGCCGTCGGCAGTGCCGTCGTAAAGAATCTTATTTTCGATTCCCATTTCGTTGAGTTTTTCGGAAATGAGAGGAAGCCATTCGGTTCCCGCTTTATCACAGCCCAGTACTACCATTTTCCTCATTCTCCTTTTTCTTCTGGTATTCCCGCTCCGCCTGGGACAGCCTGAAATAGGCAGGCACGATCCGCTCCGGCGGGAGCGCTTCCAGAAACGCAGCGGCATGCGCCACGCTTCTCCCTAATATATGATTTTCCTTACCCATGATGATCCGGTCCCCGTCCGCCAGATGCTCCAGGAGATAGGCGCCGTCCCCTAAAAGGACCACCTTTTCCTCCAGCCCGGCGATCAGCGACGCAGCTTCCTCCACCGCGCAGGCACGGTCCCCGATAACCTGCAGGGGCTTGCCGCTCTCAAAGGAGTAGCCGCCCATATAGACCTGCTTACAGCGCGCGTCCAGCAAAGCGACAGCAATACGATCCCCGTCCTTCTCATTACACGCCAGCGCCATCAGCGTGGGGACCGGGGTGCAGGGGCGACCCAGCGACATCCCCTTGACCAGGCTGCATCCGATCCGCAGTCCGGTAAAGGAGCCGGGACCGCTGGTGACAGCGAAGGCGTCGATCTCTTTGAGTTCAACTCCGGCTTTTTTCAGCGTTTCGTCCGTCAAGGGCAGCAGCATCTGGCTATGGGTGAGCCCTGCATCGGCAAAGCCCTCCGCCAGGATCCGTCCGTCCTCGCTGACGGCTACGGCAGCGGTGGTACCGGCGCTATCGATACTCAGCAGTTTCATTCGTTTCTCTCCAATCTGATGATCCGCTCTGTCTCGGTCTCACCGTAGCTGAGCGTCAGCCGCCAGGCATCCGCCGGCAGCAGTTCCTCGATATTTTCACTCCATTCGATGAGCAGCAGTCCCTTGCCCAGATAATCATAATATCCGGTACTAAAAAGGCTGTCCTCCCCGTCCACCCGGTACATATCGAAATGATAGACCGGGAACGGTCCGGTATGATATTCATGAACCATGGCGAAAGTAGGGCTGGTGACCTCATCCCTCACGCCGAGGGCGGCGCAGAGGTAGCGAGTCAAAGTGGTCTTTCCGGCGCCCAGGTCGCCGAAATATGCCAGCACTTCCCGACCCGTCAGCATCCCGGCGATCTCGCCGGCGGCTTTTTCGGTATCCGCAAGGCTATGACAGATAAAGGTTTTTTCCATAAATTACCTCTACACATAAGTTCCCATAATAATATTGCTATTATATCATAGTATATATTTATTTGCAAGGTTTCCTCTTTAAAAATAACTTGAGATTTCTCTCTGCTGTTGTTATAATAATAAAAGAATTAACCGGAAAGGAGGAAATGCAGATGTTTGAGCAGGTCATGCTGTTTATCCGGCACGTCATCAAACGGATCGACTGGATCTTAGGCGCGCTGGTGATCTTAGCCAGTTCCTATGGGCTCCTCATCATTTCCTCCGCCACCGATACTTTCGGCTCCCGGAAGATGCTGATCGTTCAGGCGTTCGGGATCTTGGCAGGGCTTTTTATGTGCCTCGTCGTGCTAACGCTGGAGCATGAAAACCTCGCCCGCTTTTCTATCCCCATCTATATTCTTTGCATTTTACTGCTGATCTTTACCCTCATTTTCGGCAAAGAGGTCATGGGTAATAAAAACTGGATCTCCTTAGGTCCTATCAATGTTCAGCCCTCAGAGTTTGTTAAGATCGGCTTTATCCTCACCTTTTCCAAGCATCTCTCCCGGGTCCGGCTTTATATCAACAATATCCGGGCACTGCTCCCCCTGGCGATCCATTTTCTCATCATCGCCGTTCTGGTGGCGATGGAGGGAGATCTGGGAACCACCCTGGTCTTTTGCTTCATCTGCCTGGTGATGCTGATGGCAGCGGGACTGCATTGGGGCTTTTTCCTGGGTGGTGCTGCGGTAGTGGGTATCGCCGCGCCTTTCATCTTTGACCGGTTGGAGACTTACCAGCAGATGCGCATTTTAGCCGTCTATGACCCCTCTTTGGATCCCATGGGCTTTGGTTATCAGACTCTGCAGAGCCAGATCGCCCTGGGCAGCGGAGGACTGACCGGCTCCGGGCTGTATAACGGCATCCAGACCCAGTACAGCATCCTGCCGGAAAAGCAGACGGACTTTATCTTCTCGGTCTGCGGTGAGGAGCTGGGTTTTATCGGCTGCTTCTTTATCATCCTACTGGAGACGGCGATCATCCTGCGGCTTCTTTATATCGCCCGCAACGCAACGGATCACATGGGTTGCTTTATCTGCGTAGGGCTGGCTGCCATGCTGTTTGTTCAGGCGGCGGAGAATATTGGGATGTGCCTGGGGCTGCTGCCGGTCATCGGCATCACCCTCCCCTTCTTCAGCTACGGCGGCTCCTCCGTACTGGCGCTCTGCATGAGCATGGGGCTGGCAATGAGCGTCAACGCCAGCCGACCTAAATTTCACTTCTTTAAGAATAAATAAAGGGACTGTTTTCACAGTCCCTTTATTTATTTCAATATTTCATAGGTCTTTTCCGTAGGATATGCCACAAAGCGGTTGATGGGCGTCCCCATGGAGGAGAAGCGCTCCTCATACTCTGTCATGATGTTGGGGGTATCCGTGCTATGTAGATCATAGGTCAATTCCTCCAAGCGGAAGCCCAGTTCCCGGAATTCCTCCACAGAAAAATCAAAGAGGGGGCGGTTATCGGTCTTGAAGCAGATCTTGCCCTCCTTTTTTAAAAGAGGCAGGTATGCCGCAACCATCCGCCGATGGGTCAGCCGCCGCTTGGCGTACCGCGCCTTAGGCCAGGGATCGGAGAAATTGAGATAGATGACATCGGCGCACTCTGCAGGGAAATATTCGGTCATATTCCCCGCATCCAGGCAGAAAAATTTGATGTTGGACAGTTCTTTATCTTTCGCCTTTTCCATCGCCATCACCAGGCAATCGATGACCCGCTCAATAGAGATGAACTGCTTCTCCGGGTTTTGCTCCGCCAGGGTGACGATAAACCGACCCTTCCCGGAGCCGATCTCCATCTCCAGGGGCTTTACGGCGTCAAAATGCTGATAAAAATGTTCCAGAAGACCTTCTGTTTCGATGGTATAATCTGCGCACCGCTCAAAACGGACCGGTGCGTTTTTCTTTTTTCTTAAACGCATATGGATACCTCAACTGATTTTTTTATTATTTTAACCTTTTCAGCCATAATAATCAAGAGGTGATTGGATGAAAGTTGAAGAATTAATGAGCAAGCGGCTTTTTGCCCTTCCGGAGACCGCTACGGCGGAGGCAGCCGCCCGCCTGATGGCGAAGGAAAATATCGGGCTTCTGCCGGTGCTGCAGAAGGGAAAGCTATCGGGGATCGTCACCGATCGGGATCTGACCACCCGCTGCATCGGTGCGGGTCTGGATCCCAGTCTGACACCGCTCCGGGAGGTTATGACCAAAAAGGTCTATTACGCCCGCCCGGAGGAAACGGTAATGGAGGCATCCCGCACCATGGCAATGCATAAAATTCGCCGACTGCCGGTCTGCCGGGAGAAAAACGTTGTGGGGATCCTATCGGTCAGCGACCTTGCTCGCCGGGCAGACACCGGCTTTGAAGCTGCTATGGCAATTGCTGAGATCTCTTTGCCAGAGGAATGAAGAAATAGTGTGAGCAGATCCTTTTCAGGTTTCGTTGAAATTACGATAATATGCCAGCAGCAGGTCGATCATCTCGCCATAGCTTTTGAGTCCGGATTCCTGGTTATTGGACTGGAGATACCCTTCATAAATTTCACCGGACATCTCGCTGACCACCGTATGGCGGTAGGTCTCCCAGTATTCGTCCTCCGCCCGGATATCCCGGATCAGCCCCTCATCGCAAAGAGCGGCGATCTTCCGGGCAAGTTCAAGATCCTCATCATAGAGGGCGTTAAAGGCGTATTCAAAGGCGAGAAGGCTGCCACTATAGCGAAAATCAGCGCGTTCTGACTCCATGCAGGCGAGATATGCCAGAAAGTTCGCTTCATTCTCCCGCATAAAGCCCCGGAAATGGGTCAGCTCATGGCACATGGTTGCCGGAATCGTATAGGCGGGGACATCCACATTGATCCCCGACTCAAAGGGAATATAAATGCCGGTGGTAAGGGTCATAGAAAAGAGTTTAGAGGTCAAAAGCGGCTTATTACGGACATTCGCCGCCGAAAGCACCGGGAGTTCCTTTTCCAATGCGGCATAGGCGTCCCGGGCGGAGTCGGCAGTTTCATAAAAACCGCCGTCCATTAAAAGGACAACGCCGTTTTCGTCCTCCTGCAGCTGCTCCCGATAGAAATTGCAGTCGTTGACCAGCAGCTCACAGAGATCGTAAAGTTCCTCCTTGGTGCTTTTCTGCACCTGAAGATCCAAATATTTTGTAATGGAGGTGCGGTAATAGTTCAGCCCCATGAACAGGACAAAGCCGAGATACACCACGCTTACCGCCGCCAGCACATTCAAGCCAAAGCGGTACAGCCGGTTTTTCCATGCCGCTCGGTGGCGACAGATCCCAGCGATCACCCATACCACATAGAATACCGCACCGACGCCCAACAGCAGGATCAGAATTTCCAGCACTGAAAAGGGCACCAGCGAAAGCAGCCAGCCTAAGGAGTTTGCAAAGAAGGGGTAAACATATTTAGCGTGGATACGTTCCACCCAGCCGCTGTCCACCCGGGCAGCGAGGGTCAGGATCAGCCCCAAGGGTGCCAGCAGTAAGAACCATATTCTCTTATATTGAAAAATGCGTTTCAGCATCGGTTCACGCTCCTTTTCTTAATTATATAGAATAACCGAAAAAAGTGCAAGTTCATAAATTAAGGTGAGGTGATCCTATGAATTTCGAAATCAACACCACCGAAGGGAAGCGGCATTATCCTGCCGATTTTCAAAAGGGCTGGACGCTGCTTTTTTATTATTCCGGGGACTTTCAGCCGGTCTCTGCCACAGAGCTTTTAGGGCTGGCGGCGCTCCAGCCGGAGTTGACCGTCCACGGCTGCGATATTCTCTGCGTCAGCAGGGATACGGTGGCTGTCCATCTGGCATTTTTAGAAACCCTGAACCGATACCGGCTGAGCGAATACCCCAAACCCATCGCCTTTCCGTTGGGAGAGGATCCGGAGGGTGCGCTGCGAAAAAGCCTGCAATTGGATCCCGCAAAAAAGTATATCTGGTTGCTCTCTCCCGGCGGGGCACCGCAGGCGCATTTTTCCTATCCCCACCGTACCGGTGCCAATTTCACCGAGGTGCTCCGCACCCTTCTGGCGCTACAGACGGAAAAGCCCACCCCTTACGGTTGGGTGCCGGGCGCTCATACTTTAAGGCTTCCGCCTGCCACCCGCACCGAAAGCCGGCACTACATGAGCGCACAGGAAAAGGAGGGCGGAATCTGCCTGGACTGGTACTTATGCTTCGATACAGAATAAAAGGAAAATGCACCCCAAAAGTTTCTGACTTTTGGGGTGCATTTGATTTGTTTATAAAATGGGAATTCCTGCTTTCTTGCATAGGGTGCGGGTCTTTTCGTCCCAAATGGAGGACTGCACCTCGCCGATATGGGCGCTGCCCAAAAGCAGCATACAAAGCCGGCTTTGACCCACACCGCCGCCAATAGTCAGCGGCAGTTCGTTATTCAAAAGTGCTCTATGGAAGGGCAGCTCCCGGCGGTCATCACAGCCCGCCAGCTTCAGCTGACGATCCAGGCTCTCAGGGCTGACCCGGATGCCCATGGACGAAATTTCAAACGCCTGCTGCAGGGTTTCATTCCAGAAAAGAATATCGCCGTTGAGCGTCCAATCATCATAGTCCGGAGCCCGTCCGTCGTGGGGTTTGCCGGACTTCAGCTTGCCGCCGATCTCCATGATAAAGACGGTCTTATATTCCTTGGTGATGGCATTTTCCCGCTCTTTCGCGGTAAGATCCGGGTAACGATCCTCCAGCTCCTGGGTGGTGATATAAGTGACCTCCCGCTTGATGGCGGGGCGGACCTGCAGCTGGGGAAACATCACCCGCAGGGTCTGATCGGTATCGCAGATGGCACCGACGATACGGTCCACCACACTCTTGAGGTAGTCCTTTGTGCGCTCCTCCTCCTCGATGATCTTTTCCCAATCCCATTGGTCTACATAGATGGAATGAAGGTTGTCCAGCTCCTCGTCCCGGCGGATGGCGTTCATATCGGCATAAAGTCCGGTATCCGCACTGAACCCATAGTCCCGGAGCGCCTGGCGCTTCCATTTTGCCAGGGAGTGCACCACCTCGGCATCGGTACCGGTATCCTTCAGATCAAAGAGCACCGGACGCTCCACGCCGTTGAGGTTATCATTCAAGCCGCTATCGGAAGGGACAAACAGCGGCGAGGAGACCCGGCGCAGGTTCAATGCACCGCACAGCATATCTTCAAACAGCCGTTTGATCAGCCCGATGGCTTTTTGGGTATCATAAAGAGAGAGTGCCGGCTTATAACCGGCGGGGATGGTCACTTTGCTCATGATTTTTTATTAACTCCTTCTTTCCCGGCGGACAATGGCATGAGGCGGCAGGTC
>JAZREO010000109.1:0-2323 GCA_045660845.1 Eubacteriales bacterium | reverse complement strand
ATCGCTTTTGCCTCTTGGCAAAAATATCGCTGCAAACGATCGTTTGCAATATCGCTTATACCCGCCGAAAAAATATTTTTTCGGCAAGGAACAGTCTTGCTCAAAGTATGACCCATTATGACACTTTCAAGCGCTGAAAGTGTCGTGTTTTGTTTTGACAGATAAAGGAGACAACTTCTTTACGAAGTGTCTCCTTTGGGGTCGTTTTTTTTTTTTTTTTCTAAATTATTGCACAATAAAAAACAATATGTTAAAATGAAATTACAGAATAAGCCTTAAAGGAGGTAAGAGGAATGAAAAACACCACCAAGAGAGTATGGAGTATCCTGCTCGCAATTTGTATGCTGGCAAGTCTGCTGACTGCGGTTGCCTATGCGGGGGAGGGCATCTCCATCACCAAGCAGCCGGAGAGTGTGACGGCAGCAAAGGGTGAGAAGGTAACGCTGTCCATTGAGGCAGAGGGTGAGGATCTGAACTATCATTGGTACAGTGATCCTTGGTTTGATTTGATGGGTGATTCCAGATTCAGCGGTGCTGATACCGCGACGCTGACCATCGAGAGCGCCGACTGTCAGTTCAATGATGTGGACTTTTATTGTGAGGTCTATCGTGGGAGCGTTTTCATGAGTTCCGAGTCTGCCTATGTGACCGTTCCTCATGCAGAAACGATGGAGTGGAATTATTTTTACGATGAAGCCTCCCATCTGGAGTTCTGCGAAGATTGCGGTCAGTACCATAGTCAGGCACCCCATGAGTGGGGCAATGATGCGGTATGTGACATCTGCGGCTACGATGACCAGAACCGGAACCCCTCTCTGCCGATCTTTTTGAGTGAATATCAAAATGTCAATGCAGAACCCGGCGATTCAGTGGTTTTCTGGGTGGATGCCTTCGGGATGGATCTGACCTATCAGTGGTATAAGAGAAAGATGAGCGATGATCCCATGAATTCCGACGCTCCAAAGGTCAAGCTGACCGACGGAGAAGGCATTTCCGGTGTTACCACCAATGCGTTATCACTGCAAGATATAACCTGCGATATGACCGGTTATTTCTATATCTGCGAGATTACCAACGGTGCCGGTACAGTCAGCAGAGATGCTTCTTTATTTGTCAACCATGTGCCCAGCCAGTGGAAGCCCGATGACGGCACTTATCATATATCCTATTGCGTCTGCGGGGCAGAGATCTATAGCGACTATCATTGCGATGAGGACTGCGACGGTTTCTGCGATGTCTGTGAGTATGAATTCCCGGCAAATGCACCCAAGATCACCGCTCATCCGAAGAATCAGATGGGTCTTGCCAACGGTCATGAGGATGTTACCTTTACCGTCTTTGCCACCGGTGAAAACCTGACCTATCAGTGGTATGAGATGGGAATGCCGATTGAAGAGAATGAAAAATATTCCGGTGTAGATACCGCTACGATGACAGTGAAATCTGTCTATGATGCGGAAAACGAGATCTACGACTGCGCCGGTGGGTACGGCGGTTTTTACTGCATGATCTCCAATGATTTTGGAACAGTTATCTCTGAATCCGCGGTCTATCAGGTTGAGCATGAAGCGGTTTCTGAGGTGGTATGCATGAATGAGTATTACCACGAGACCTATTGTGTTTGCGGTGATTGGATTGAGAGCCCTGCCCATTTTGATAAGACCGGGGACGGAAAGTGCGACCTTTGCAAGGCAAAAATGCCGGAACTTTTTGACGACCTGGATGCGGACGAATGGTACTATGAAGCCGCAGTATATGTCAAGCAGGCAGAACTCTTTATCGGCGACGAGGAGAACTTCCTGCCCAATCGTGCCATTACCCGCGGTGAAGTGGCTACCGTTCTGGCGCGCGCAGCCTTTGGACAGGAGCAACTGGATGAAATGACCGATACGGAGTTTGAGGAATTCCTTGCAGAATGGACTGAGGAAGGGAACAATACAGACTTCGCTGATATCGATGGGAAGTATTATGACCGCTATGTTCGTGTTCTTGCGGCAATCGGGATTGTTAAGGGATATGAAGACGGTACCTACCGCGGTCAGACCTCCATTACCCGCCAAGAACTGGCGGCTTTGCTGGTTCGCTTTGCCAAGTGCATCGGAATTGAAAACGATGTGTACGAGATCCCGGTAGAGAGTTTTACCGATGGGGATGAGATCGCAGAGTGGGCAAAAGAGGATGTGGAAATCGCCAGAAAGATGGGTCTTTTCCTGGGCGATGACGATGCCAACTTTATGCCTTATGCGGATACCACCCGCGCTCAGGTGGCGCAGGTTCTGTGCCGCGCTTGGGTAAGAGCGAGAATGATCGGCTAAAAAGTTTT
>JAZREO010000108.1:0-11321 GCA_045660845.1 Eubacteriales bacterium | reverse complement strand
CGGACTGTTTTTTAGGAGCGCGGTGCGCAGACGGGTACCACGAGCAGTGCGGAGTGGTCGTCAAGCAGTGCAGGCAACGCCTGCGTCCCTTTCAGCGCGCCATAAAAAATGGAGTACACAAGGTACTCCATTTTTTTATATCATCTGGGACTCGAACCCTGAGAGGGCGCGGTCCGTTAAGAAAAACAGTCCGGCGGACTGTTTTTTAGGAGCGCGGTGCGCAGACGGGTACCACGAGCAGTGCGGAGTGGTCGTCAAGCAGTGCAGGCAACGCCTGCGTCCCTTTCAGCGCGCCATAAAAAACAAGACGGTCTTTCGACCGTCTTGTTTTTTTATTTGATGATCAGATTGATCAGCTTGCCCTTGACATAGATCACCTTGACGATGTTCTTGCCCTCTAAGAGAGCGGCAATCTTTTCGTCGGCACGGACGATGGTCAGGACCTCCTCCTCGGTGGCTTCCGCAGGGATCATGACACGGCTCTTGATCTTACCCAGAACCTGGACTGCGATCTCCACCTCAGACGCCTTGGTCTTGGCTTCGTCGTACTGGGGCCAGGGGGTATAGGTCATATCGCCTGCAAAGCCGGCGGCTTCCCACATCTCCTCGCCCAGATGGGGTGCGAAGGGATAGAGCATCTTAATATAGATCTCCAGTTCCTTCTTATTGATACTACCCTTGGCGGTGATCTCATTGATGAGGCTCATCAGCGCCGCCAGAGCGGTATTCATTTTCAGGTGGTCGATATCGTCCCCTACCTTTTTGATAGTCAGATGGAAGACACGCTCCAGTTCGGGAGAGATGGCATCGCCCTCGGTGAGGATATCGAGAAGGTTATAGGATTTCTCCAGGAACCGCTTACAGCCCTTGATGCTGGCGGTATTCCAGGGTGCGCTCTTTTCAAAGTCGCCGATGAACATTTCATAGGTACGCAGGGTATCGGCACCATAGTCCCGGACGATATCGTCGGGATTGACCACATTACCGCGGGATTTACTCATCTTCTCCCCGCCCTCGCCCAAAATCATACCATGGGAGGTCCGCTTAGCATAAGGCTCAGCGGTCTTAACGACGCCGATATCATAGAGGAACTTATGCCAGAAGCGGCTATACAGCAGGTGCAGGGTGGTATGCTCCATACCGCCATTATACCAATCCACAGGACCCCAATACTCCAGCGCCTCAGGGGAAGCCAGAGCCTCATTATTATGGGGATCCATATAGCGCAGGAAGTACCAGGAAGAGCCTGCCCACTGGGGCATGGTATCGGTCTCCCGCTTAGCGGCAGCGCCACAGGCAGGACAGGTGGTATTGACAAAGCTTTCCATGGCAGCCAGGGGGCTTTCGCCGGTATCGGTAGGCTCATAGCTCTCCACATCCGGCAGCAGCAGCGGCAGCTGCTCCTCAGGAATCGCAACGGGACCGCACTTGGGGCAATGAACGATGGGGATCGGCTCGCCCCAATAGCGCTGACGGGAGAAGACCCAGTCCCGGAGCTTATAGTTGGTCTTAGGCTCACCCTTACCGGTCTTTGCCAGGTGCTCGATGATGGCTTTCTTCGCCTCCTCCACAGACAGACCGTTCAGGAAGTCGCTGTTCATCAGCGTTCCGGTGGCAACATCGGTAAACGCCGCCTCGGAGATATCGCCGCCGGCGACCACCTGGACAATGGGCAGGTCAAAGACCTTAGCAAAATCATAGTCGCGGGTGTCGTGGGCGGGGACTGCCATAATAGCGCCGGTGCCATAGGACATCAGGACATAATCGGATACAAAGATGGGGATCTCTTGATCATTGACCGGGTTGATGCCCCGGATGCCCTCCAGCTTAACGCCGGTCTTATCCTTGACCAGCTCGGTCCGCTCAAAGTCGCTCTTGGCGGCGGCGGTATTACGGTAGGCAATGACCTCATCATAGTTGGTCAGCTGATCCTTATATTCCTCGATCAGAGGATGCTCGGGAGCGATAACCATATAAGTAGCACCAAAAAGGGTGTCCGGGCGGGTGGTATAGACCTCCAGCTCGGTGCCGACGGTGGTACCGAAGCGGACGGTGGCGCCGGTGGACTTGCCGATCCAGTTGAGCTGCTGGGTCTTCACACGCTCGATGAAGTCCACATCTTCCAGTCCAGCAATAAGTTTTTCCGCATACTCGGTGATCTTGAGCATCCACTGACTCTTGACCTTATGAACAACGGGGCTGGCGCAGCGCTCGCAGACGCCGTTCACCACTTCCTCATTGGCCAGCACCACCTTACAGCCGGTGCACCAGTTGACGTTCATTTCCTTTTTATAGGCAAGACCCTTCTTGAAGAGCTGCAGGAAGATCCACTGGGTCCACTTATAATAGTCGGGGTCGGTGGTATTGATCTCCCGGCTCCAGTCGAAGGAAAGACCCAGAGATTTCAGCTGGCTCTTAAAGCGGGCAATATTATTTTCGGTCACAATGGCGGGATGGATCTTATTTTTGATCGCGAAGTTTTCGGTAGGCAGACCGAAGGCATCCCAACCCATGGGATAGAGGACATTATAGCCCTCCATTCTCTTTTTCCGGCTGACGATATCCAGCGCGGTATAGGAGCGGGGATGACCCACATGGAGACCCTGACCGGAAGGATAGGGAAACTCCACCAGCGCATAAAACTTCGGCTTCTCACGGTCTATCTCGACCTTATAGCTTTCATGCTCATCCCAATACTTCTGCCATTTTTTCTCAATGGCACTATACTCATACTTCATTGCTTTCTTCCCCCTCTTGATTGATCAAAGCTGCCGGATCCACCCGGTCAGCGTCCGCCCAGAGATGCTCCAGCTTATAAAAGTCGCGGGCATCCCGGTGAAATACATGCACAATAAAATAACCGTAGTCCAGCAGCACCCAATTGGAAGCGGCAGCGCCTTCCCGGTGAAGCGGCATCATATCCAACTGCTCTTTCAGCTGATATTCCACCTCATCGCCCAGGGTCCGGATCTGGGTACTGGAAGAACCGGAGCAGATAATAAAGTAATCTGCCATCACGGTGATCCCGCCCACGTGCAGAATTTCGATGTCCATCGCTTTTCTGCTGTCCAGGGCATTTACTGCTATTTTAACAGCTTCATCCATTCTTTTCAAGCTCCTTCAGTAAATCGTTTCTTGCAGCCGCCGTCAGCGGATGCAGGAATTGTTTTTTATCGTTCAAAGATGCAATGACATGGTCAAACAGCATCGAAGTACCTTTTTTTAAATCTGCCTCCCCTGCTTTTCGAAGCTCCGCCACACCGGGATAGGTACGACTGGGCTCACAGCTATCAGCAAAAAAGAGCAGCAGCTCCAGGGGGGACATTTTCGGCTTGCCGGTAGTATGACAGCCGATGGCGGAGAGGATCTCCTCGTCCTCTACGCCTAAGACCTTCCGGGCAAAGACCGGTCCGGTCAATTGGTGCAACACCTGGGGGCAGGCAAGATCATCCTTTGATAAAGATATCCCCTGCTCACGGGCATACTCGATCTGCCATTCATTGGAATAGCATTTGGTGCAGTCATGCAGCAATCCGGCTAAATACGCCTTTTCCTCGTCCACGCCATTCTTCGGCGCAAGCCGCCGGGCATAGTCCGCCACCTGCATCGTATGGCGGGCACGCTTCACATCTAATTGGCTGCCGATATGCGCCAAAGCACGCTCCGCAAGCCCGTTTCCGGCGGCGCGCAGCTCGCTGGAGGCGCAGACCATCGCTTCCATGCTGCAAAGGATAATCCCTTTACACTCATACGCCTGCTCCAGCCGCTCCTTGCAGGCTTGCAATTGGTCAAAATCTCCTTTTTCCCGGGAGCCAACCACCAAGATCAGCTGCTTTAACAGTTGATCGGCGCAATACCAGCGGTCAAAGCTCAGAAACATATCGCTACCCATTAAGAGATAGAAAGTATCCTCCGGATATTCTTGCCGGAGTGCGGTAACGGTATCAATGGTATAGCTCCGTCCGCCCCGCTTTTGCTCGATATCCAGGATCCGAAGCGCCGGGATATCGCCGAACCAGTCCCGGAGGATCCCCTTCCTCGCTTCAAAGGAGAGCGCCGGGCGGTGCTCCTTATGAGGCGGGATATAGGATGGGATCAGAAAGATCCGGTCAAAGGACTCCTGCTGCAGGGCGGTCTCCAATAAATGGCGGTGCCCCTTATGCGGCGGATCAAAGGTTCCGCCGAACAACAGTATTTTTCCCATATTATAATTGAATAACCGGTTTTTCCGCCGGGCGGTATAAAACGATCTTGGTACCAATGACGGTTACAACGATACTATTGGTCGCCGCAGCGATCTCCTCGGCGGCGGCTTTGCGGTCCATCATAGCGTTTTCCAAAACCTTGAACTTGATCAGTTCCCGGGCGGTCAGCGCCGCATCCACCGATTTAATAAAATTCTCGGTAATTCCTTCCTTGCCCAGCTGGAAGATGGTATCCTCCTTGGAGGCAAGACCGCGCAGTTTTGCGCGCTGCTTACTGGTCAGCATGGTAATACTCCTTTAGTTTTTTAACAAATTCACGCAGGGCATTGCCCCGGTGACTGATGGCATTTTTGGCTTCCCCATCCATTTCGGCGGTGGTCAGCGTATAACCGTCCGGCAGGAAGATGGGATCATAGCCGAAGCCACCTGTACCGCGAGGTTCCCGGGTCAACTGCCCATAGATATAGCCCTCGGCGGCGAGAACAGTATCCTCATTCAGCACGCAGCAGATGGAGGAGGTGAAATGCGCAGCGCGGTTTTCCTCCTGCTCCATATTCTTCAAGAGCAGTTGCATCCGACCGGGGTCATCATACCCCTCCCCGCCGTAGCGAGCGGAATAGATGCCCGGCTGGCCGCCCAGGGCGTCCACACAGATGCCGCTATCGTCCGCCACGCAGGGCAGACCGCAGAGATCATAGACGGCTTTTGCCTTAATATAGGCATTTTCCGCAAAAGTGGAGCCGGTCTCCTCTGCATCCGAGATGATTCCCATTTCTTTTAAAGAAACACATTCGATCCCCAAGGGGGCGAGGATCTTTTTAAATTCTACCACCTTATGGGGGTTATTGGTGGCAATGACAAATTTCTTTTCCATTAGCCCAGCACCTTCTTCTGCGCCTTAAAGATCTTTTGGCAGCCGCCCTTAGCAAGGCTTAAGAGGGTATCCAATTGTTTTTTATCAAACTCCTCGCCCTCAGCAGTGCCCTGGATCTCGATAAAACCGCCCAGCGAGGACATGATGACATTCATATCCGTATCGGCGCGGCTATCCTCCTGGTAGCAAAGGTCCAGAGAGGGGACACCGTCCAGCACGCCGACGGAGATCGCGGCGATCTGCTTTTTGATGGGGTTCTCCTCCAGCTTACCTTCATCCATCAGCCTCTGGACTGCCAGCGCCAGGGCGATAAAGCCGCCGCTGATGGAGGCACAGCGGGTCCCGCCATCTGCCTGGATGACATCGCAATCGATGATGATGCTCCGCTCGCCCAGCTTAGAAAGATCCACAGCGCCCCGCAGAGCGCGTCCGATCAGCCGCTGGATCTCGGTGCTGCGGGGAGCCTGCTTCAGCTTACTGATATCCCGCTTATTACGGGTAGCAGTAGCGCGGGGCAGCATGGAATATTCTGCTGTCACCCAGCCTTTGCCGGTACCCAGTAGATAGGGCGGCACGCTCTCCTCCACTGTAGCAGTACAGATCACCTTGGTATTCCCCTGGCAATAGAGGACGCTGCCCTCGGCGTGCATGGTATAGTCCTTGATGATCTCTATTTTACGCAGTTGCTTTTCTGTCCGTCCGTCAATTCTCATTTATCGTTCCTCAAAATAATGCTTTTGCAAAGTCATAGCCATTAAACGGCTGCAGATCGTCCATCTGCTCCCCCACACCGACAAACCGGATGGGCAGACCCATCTCGGCTTTCAGCGGGATCGCCATACCGCCCTTAGCGGTACCGTCCAGCTTGGTCAGCACCACACCGGTGAGGGCGGTAACCTTTTTAAACTCATTTGCCTGGTTCATGGCATTCTGCCCGGTGGTGGCGTCCAGGACCAGGAGAACCTCTGCATCTGCCTCCGGCAGCTGACCGGCAATGACCTTTTGGATCTTTGCCAGCTCGCCCATCAGGTTGGCTTTATTATGCAGCCGTCCGGCGGTATCGCAGATGATCAGATCGCAGTCTCGGGCTTTGGCGGCGGTAATGGTATCAAAGACTACCGCCGCAGGGTCTGCACCCTGCTGGCTCTTGATGATATCCACCCCAACCCGATCCGCCCATTCGGAAAGCTGCTCTGCAGCGGCGGCACGGAAGGTATCGGCTGCGCCGAAAATAACCTTCTTGCCTTGGTCTTTATAAATTTTGGCTAATTTAGCGGCGGTGGTGGTCTTGCCCACCCCGTTGACGCCGATCATTAAGATCACCGCCGGCTTGGTGGCAAGCCGCAGGGGCGGGACATCCTCTTCCATCATCCCACCGATGATCTCCACCAGCTGGGACTTGATCTCCTCCGGCTTTGTTATACGACCCTGGCGGACATCCTTACGCAGCCGCTCAATGATCTCCATGGTGGTATCGACTCCGATATCCGCCATGATCAGCGCCTCCTCCAGCTCTTCAAAGAGGTCCTCATCGATCTTGCCGAAGGCGGCAAGCACCGAATCGATCCTGGAGGAAATATTCTTAGAGGTCTTGGAAAGCCCCTGCTTCAGTTTTTCAAAAAATCCCATGAAACAATCACCTTATATTTTCAGTTGTTCGGCAATTTCATTGACATTGATGGTCAGCAGTTTGGAGATACCCTGCTCCGGCATGGTGACGCCGTAGAGGACATCTGCCTCCTCCATGGTGCCCCGCCGGTGAGTAATACAAACAAACTGGGTGGTAGAGCAATAATGCCGTAAGTAACTGGCGAAGCGGGTGACGTTGACATCATCCAGCGCCGCCTCGATCTCGTCCACCACGCAAAACGGAGTGGGACGGACCTTCAAAATCGCAAAGTACAGGCAGATAGCTGTAAACGCACGCTCACCGCCGGAGAGAGAGACCAGGTTTTTGATGATCTTTCCGGGCGGTGCTGCCTTGACATCGATATCGCAATTCAGCACATCCTCAGGGTCGCTCAATACCAGCTTGGCAGTACCGCCGCCGAACAGCTCTGCGAAGATCTTCTGGAATTCGCTGTTCAGCTGGCTGAACTTCTCGCTGAAGATCTCCTTCATCTGGCTCAGAAGCTCGCGAATGATCTTCTCCAGCTCCGCCTTGGACTGGATCAGATCCTGCACCTGACCGTTCATAAAGTCATAGCGCTCCTTGACGGTATTATATTCCTCGATGGATTCCACATTGACGCTGCCCAAAGCCTTGATGCTGCCCTTCAGCGAATGGACCCGCTTTTTGGCTTCGGCGCGGTCCTCTAAAGGCTTCGCCTGCTCTTTGGCTTCGGAGACAGTCAGTTCATACATATCCAAAAGCTGGGCAATGATCCGATCAGACTGGTCGGCAATGCCTGCCCGCTTATTATCCAGGCGGGAGACCTCTTCGATGAGCTTCTCCTTGGCGCCGCTCTTTTCCTTTTGCTCGGCACGATACTGGGTCTGGCGGCGCTCCTGCTCCTGACGCTGCTTGGTCAGGGCGCGGGTGCGCTCCTCCCCTGCCCCTTGCCGCTTCTTCAGTTCCTGCGCCCGGGCATCCATCTCAAGGGCAGCGGCAGTTGCTTCTTCAATCCGATGCTGAGAAGCCGTTATCTGCTCGTTCTTCTCCTCTGCCTCTCTGCCGATGAGACCCAGCTGGGCTTCCAGCTGACCGATCAGCGAACGGGTACCTTCGATCTCCTTGAAGAGACTCATCTTATCCATCTCAAAGCCGGAGGAGCGCCGCTTCAGGCTCTCCATCCGCTCCTGATCCTCGGTACTAAGACCCTGCAAAGAGGTCAACTGCTCCTGCAGACCGGCAGCGGCGGCTTCCAGCTCGCTAATCTGGCGCTGCAGGGCGTCCCCGCGTTCCTCGGCGGTTCCGATAGCACCGCGAACCGTCTCGGTCTCCCGGTCATAGCCGCTCATCAGTTCATTATAGGATGCCAGCACCAGTTCTTTACTCTCATAAAGACCGGCGATGCGGGTCAGCTCCTCCTCCAAGAGGTGGATAGCGTCCTCCGATGCGCCGAGGCGGGCATCTAAGGTATTCTTTTCACGGCTGGCAGCGTCCAGCTTCTTTTGCAGCTCCTCATGGGTCTTCGCCTTCGCCGCCAATTCCTTTTCGATCCGCTCCAGCTCGATGCCCCGAGAGAGCAGTCCGCCGCTCTTGGCAGCACTACCGCCGGTCATGGATCCGCCGGCGTTGATGACCTGTCCGTCTAAGGTGACGATCTTATAGCGGTTCTGGATGGTCTTGGCTAAATTCATGGCGTGGTCGATGGTCTCGCAGACCAGGGTACGCCCTAATAAAAACTCGATCGCCTTGCGGTTTTCGGAGTCTGTTTCCACTAATTCATCCGCAATGCCGATAAAGCCGATACTGCGGGAGAAATCTTCTTTAATAGGCTTGGGGGTAATGCTGTTCAGCGGCAGGAAGGTGGCACGCCCGCCCTTCTGGCGCTTCAGCCAAAGCATGGCGTTTTTGGCAGAGATATTGTCCTTGGTGACGATATTCTGGATCCCGGCGCCCAGGGCAGTCTCGATGGCGATGAGGTATTCCTCGTCCACCTTAATAAGTTGGGAAATAGGACCGATAATGCCCTGCAAGATTCCCCGGCGGCTCTGCTCCAGCACCTGCTTGACGGCACCGCCGAAGCCCTCTAAATGCTTTTCCATTTCGGAGAGGATACGGCTGCGCTGCTCCAGAGCATTGCGCTCAGCGGCACACTTCTGCTCCGCCTCCAAAGCCTCGTCATAGACCCGGTTTTTGATCTCCAGCATCTTGCGAAGACCTGCGGATGCGTTTTGCTCGCTCTCCTTTTCCTCTTCCTTTTCCCGCTGCTGGGCTTTGAGGGCGTTGAGTTCCTCCTCCACTGCGGCGGTCTGCTCCTGCTGAGCCGCCCGCTTTTCCGCAAGGTCGGCGATGCGCTTCTGATAGGACTCGATGCCGGAGCGGACAGAGATCATCTCCATCTGCAGCCGATTGCGCTCGGCGCTATTTTCCTGCAATGCCTGCTGCAGAGCACCGGTCTTGCGCTGCTGATCCTCGCTTTTGGCAGTGATCTCCTGGATCTGACCGATGATGGCGTTTACCTTTTCATCAATGGCGGCGATCTCAGCGGTCTTATTCTCAATATCCTGATTGAACTGCAGGATCTGCCCTTCGGTCTCCTCTTTACGAGAGCCTACCGTTGACAACTCCTGCTCTAAGCGGACGATGACGCCCCGCTCAAATTCCGCCTGGCTTTCCAGCACCGCTTTTTGGGAAGAAATAGAGCCTAATTGCTCCTCCCAGGCGGTCTGCTGCTGGCGGATCTGATCGATCTCGGTGGTGATCTGAATATTCTCCTCAAAGAGCTGGTTGATCTCCTGCTCGATGTTGTCCACCTCAATGGTGAGACCCTCCAGCTGACCCTTAGCGATGGCGTGCTGCTCATCGATCTTCCGGGCATTCTCCTTGATCTGGTCCAGCTCCTCCAGCCAGAGGGCGATCTCCAACTCCTTTTTCTCCTCATACATGGCAAGGAACTTCCGCGCCTTTTCCGCCTGGCGCTCAAGGCCTGGCAGGCGCTCCTCCAGCTCACCAACGATATCGCCTAAGCGAACCAGGTTCTCCTCGGTGGCATTCAGCTTGCGCTCCGCTTCGTTCTTCCGGTAGCGGAACTTGGAGATTCCAGCCACCTCCTCCAGCATGGAGCGGCGTTCCTCACTCTTACCTAAGAGGATCTGATCGATGGTACCCTGACCGATGATGGAATAACCGTCCCGACCAATACCGGTATCCATGAACAGCTCATGGATATCCCGAAGACGGGCGGGAGATTTATTGATAAAGTATTCACTTTCTCCACTGCGGTAGTAGCGACGGGTGATCATGACCTCGTTATAGTCCACGCTTAAAGCATGGTCACTATTATCGATGGTCAGGCTGACCTCTGCGAAGCCTTGGGGCTTACGCTTGGCGGTGCCCGAAAAGATCACGTCCTCCATCTTAGTACTACGGAGGCTCTTATTGGATTGCTCACCCAATACCCAGCGGATCGCATCGGAAACGTTACTCTTACCGGAGCCATTAGGACCCACGATGGCGGTAATGCCATGGTCAAAGCCGATGTTGATTTTATCCGGGAAGGATTTAAAACCTTGTATGTCCAAACATTTTAAACGCAAAGTGTCACTTCCTTACACAAACATTACAAATAATTGTATCAAATTATCAAAGAAAAAGCAACTTATTTTTCAAGGTAGGCGGTCAAGAGACCGATGGTGGCTTCGATATCGCCCCGATCCGCCATCTCGATGGCGGAATGGCAGTAACGGATGGGGATGCTCAGTCCACCCACCTGCACGCCCTTACCCAGCAGCTGAACGCTGCCAATGTCCGTTCCGCCGGCGGAAAGTACATCCCGCTGGGCGGGAATTCCCTTGCGGGAAGCCAGGTTCTCCAGATCCTCCACGATCTCCTTACTACAGATAGCGGAGCGGTCCCGGATCTTGATGGCGGTACCCTTGCCGAGGGTGGCGGCGGTCTCTGCCCCATCGGGATAATCCCCGCTCAGGGTCACATCCACTGCGATCGCCACATCCGGTGCGATCTCAAAGCCGGAGACCTTAGCGCCCCGCAGTCCCACCTCCTCCTGGACGGTAAAGACAGCGTAGACCTCGCAGGTGGTGTTCTTCAGCCGGCGGAGGGTCTCCATCAGGCAGTAGCAACCCACCCGGTTATCCAGGGCGTTGGAGACGATCTTATTGCCGGTCTCAAAGGTCTCGCTTAAAAAGCAAGCGGTCATGCCGATCTCAATACGGCGTAGGGCTTCCTCCTTATCGACAGCACCGATATCCACAAAGCAGTCCTTGAGGGTCAGCTTCTTCTTTTCTTCATCCCCGCAGGCGAAAACGCCCATGACGCCGTTTTCAAACACCACCGGGCGACCCAATACCATCTTGGCATCGATCCCACCTACCGCCGAGACGCGGATGAAACCCTTATCGTCCACAAAGGTGGCGACCAGACCGATCTCGTCCATATGCGCCATCAGCATCACCTTGGGTCCCTCGCCCTTACGGACAGCGACCAGGTTGCCGAGGGTATCCTCATAGACCTTATCCACATAGGGTAGGATCTTTCCCTTAATATATTCCGCTACTGCAGTTTCATTGCCGGAAACACCGGAAAGACGAACCAAATCACGAATCTCGTTGATCAT